>JAABVY010000327.1:0-263 GCA_011777135.1 Candidatus Zixiibacteriota bacterium
TCTGGCAATGTGGGACAGGGTACCGGATAAGCCATTCTCATAATAATGCCAGCGAAATTCGCTCCCAGCCTGCCCGAGCGAATCCATAATGTCGCGTCTTTCTTTGTCGTTGAATGATGTTTTTAGCTTGTCCTTGAATTGCTCCAGTATTTTGAATATTTGTTCAGTGAAATCATTGATCTCTGTGCTGACTTGGATTGTTTCAACCTTTTCCTGCGCAAATAATTCCAGGCAAAAATGTATGAAGCGGCGTAAATAACCCA
>JAABVY010000327.1:355-1334 GCA_011777135.1 Candidatus Zixiibacteriota bacterium
GCCAGAAGTAGTGTTAGCAGTTTCTCTGCCAGGTTTCGATGTAGCACCTGATCATTATGGTCATAAACTAACTTACCGTCCGTTCCGTTTATTTTGACTCTTCTTTCAATTTCCTGCTCAAGGTTGAAGTTAAAGTTGATGGTGTTATACGGATCTTTCTGCAGTTCTGAATACGGTTTAATTTGATAGGGAACGTTGGCATAGCTTAAGATAGGCCGATTCAGATAATCGCGTAGCTTGCCAGGATGGATCTTGGTGCTAATTTCCATGAGCTTGAGCAGGTAAATAACCTGATGATCGCTCCAGTAACCGATATTGGCCCATGGATTACCGGGTTCAGGAATTTCCCAATCGATACCAGCACGTGTAATCCGGTATGGGTTATAGCCATCGACTGTAGTGGCACTTAAGAATATAAAAATCATGCCCTCAACATACTCGGGGTATGAATATGCTAGCGCTTCCCAATTCTGGAAAATATCACGCCAGTTGCCCTCATAATTGAGCTGCTGAGAACCATCTGCCTTCTTGAGATTGATCGCAAACCGATTCCAGGGACGGCTGGGATCTCCGTGGCGGCGGCTGAAGGTGAGCGGAAGATAGGTGTAGCTCAACCGGATGAGGTCAGTTGAACCGTGTTCCTCGGCAAGGGAATGTAATTCGGAAATCTTCGTGCGGACTGGCAATTGACTGAAAAACTCAGTCTCCGTTTGGATCACAGAAAGGTTATGGGTCTCCACAAATTTAATGAAGTCCGCAGTGTCAATCCAATATTGATCGGCGAAAATTCCCCCCCGCATCACATTAAACATTACATTGCTCATGTGATGAGATGTGGATAGCTTATCTGCCGTAACTTGCAGCCCATCTGCACTGGCGATAATTTTCCGCAAATTTTCAGCATTTTTATTTCGGTCATCCTTAATCAATTTTCGTAAAGCAGTACGATCGCCCTCTAAGGTGTTGATCAGACGAACAA
>JAABVY010000311.1:0-749 GCA_011777135.1 Candidatus Zixiibacteriota bacterium
ATAATTTATACAACCTTGCAATTTCCTTTTGCAAGGTTGTATTGTGTAAATCTGCGGGAATAGACAATCATTGGAGGTCTCATGGAAAAAACACTGGTACTCGTAAAGCCAGATGGCGTACAGAGAGGTTTGATTGGAGAAGTGATATCTCGTCTGGAAAGGCGCGGTCTAAAGCTCCAGGCAGCTAAATTTATGCAGGTCAGCAATGAACTTGCAGAGACTCACTACGGGATCCACAAAGGAAAAACCTTTTATGAGGGGTTGATCCAGTACATCACTTCATCTCCTGTTATGGCTATGGTTTGGACTGGACCCAATGCTGTCGCGGCCGTCCGGCAAACGATGGGTGCAACCCGACCTACCGAGTCAGCACCTGGATCAGTTCGCCATGATTTTGGTCTCGAGGTCGGTAGAAACCTGACTCATGCGTCGGATTCACCTGAAAACGGCGAAACTGAGGTCTCTCTATGGTTCAATGACAGTGAACTGATCGATTGGGACCGGGCAGTAGATAACTGGATTTTCGAATAACCTCCAATTAAAAGTTTATTGCGACCGGGTGTTCGTTCGATAACATCCGGTTTTTATTTTGAGATAATTTATCATCTTTATCTCCATCTGTTATAATCAGGCTTCAAAATTAATGGTGCCAAACGGTAAGTTATGTCTGAAAACATGATGAATTCACTTGAAAATAAAATCAACAAGCTCTTACCTCAGGTAGAGAAACCTGGGCGTTATACGGGGGG
>JAABVY010000311.1:800-1556 GCA_011777135.1 Candidatus Zixiibacteriota bacterium
TGACCGAATTAAGGTCGGTTTGGTCTTTCCGGATATTTATGATTTGGGTATGTCCAACCTGGGGTTGGCGATTCTATATGATTTGATCAACAAAAGTGATGCTCTCCTGGCTGAGCGCATCTACGCGCCTTGGACGGATATGGAAACCGTTATGCGGGAGAACGACATCCCACTCTATTCTCTAGAGACCAAACACCCGCTGAACCAATTTGACCTGGTCGGTATTTCTCTACCTTATGAAACCCTATATACAAACACATTAAACATCCTGGATTTGGGGAACATTCCAATCTTCAGCGACCAGCGAACAGAAGATGATCCCATTGTTATCGCTGGTGGGCATGCNNAACCGATGCACCAGTTTATCGATGCGTTTGTGATCGGTGAGGGTGAAGAAGCAATTTTCGACATCATTAAAGCGATCCAGGATTGGGATAAGAGCAAAGTCTCCCGGGCTGATTTCTTGAAAGGTCTGTCCAAAATCTGGGGGATTTACGTGCCGTCGATGTATGAACCGCTGTATCACCCAGACGGGACAATCAAGGAGATCAATAAGCTCGATCCTGATATCCCTGACGAAATCATTAAGCGGATCGTTCCGGTTCTTCCCCCACCGGTGACTGATTTCATCGTGCCGTACATCGACGTTGTTCACAATCGCGCTCCAATTGAAATCATGCGCGGTTGCACACGCGGATGCCGGTTCTGCCATGCCGGCATGGTCACCCGTCCTGTCCGTGAAAGAAGCACAGCTGA
>JAABVY010000311.1:1577-1955 GCA_011777135.1 Candidatus Zixiibacteriota bacterium
TAAATTCTACCGGGTATGAGGAAATTGGTTTACTTTCCTTGTCTTCTTCTGACTATACGCATGTTGTTGAGCTTGTGAATGAGGTCAACACGCACTTTGCCGATAAAAATCTGTCGATCTCACTACCTTCTCTTCGGATTGAGAGCACCTCTGTCGAATTAATGGATGCTTTGGCATCTAACCGAAAAGGTGGATTCACACTGGCACCGGAAGCAGCAACCGAAAAGATGCGTGAGATTATCAATAAACCTGTCAGTACAGAAGAACTGCTCTCCACAACTCGTGAGATCTATTCCCGGGGATGGCCAACAATAAAGCTGTATTTTATGATCGGCCATCCATCCGAAACGATGGAGGATTTACAGGCAATTGCTGATC
>JAABVY010000311.1:2083-2291 GCA_011777135.1 Candidatus Zixiibacteriota bacterium
GCTGCGGCGTGAACTGCGCGGTCACGGATTGAAACTTAACTGGAACGATCCCCGGGAGACTATGCTTGAAGCATGGCTGTCTCGCGGTGACCGTCGAATGGCCAATGTCATCTATGAAGCATGGAAACTGGGTGCAAAGTTTGACGCCTGGCAGGAGCATTTCGCATACGACGCCTGGATGTCCGCTTTCGAAAAAGTCGCTCTGGAT
>JAABVY010000186.1:0-283 GCA_011777135.1 Candidatus Zixiibacteriota bacterium
CGCAATTCATATACCTGTTAAGATATCGCAATTTTCCGATTACTAAATCCAAAGTAAGCTACAACGAGGAAGCAGAGCATCGGTATAAAAAAGGAGAGATGAATACTCCCGCTGATATCCGAAATCTGCCCCTGGATGGCAGTTAAAACCGCACCGCCGAGAATCGCCATAATCAAACCGGAACCAGCAATTTTTCGGTCTTGACCCAATCCCTGGGAAGCGAGTCCAAAGATTGTTGGAAACATGAGCGACATACACCCGGAAATGGCAACCAACGCAAGCA
>JAABVY010000186.1:354-526 GCA_011777135.1 Candidatus Zixiibacteriota bacterium
CCGAAATTTTTTCAGTAAGGCGGTAAAGGCAAAACGCATGACCGTGAAAAGAATTAATGCTGCTAAATAGTAATTTGAAGCGCCGCTTTCATCAAGACTGAGTTCTGCCATTACGTAGCGGATTGTGTATGACCATACCCCAATTTGTGCTCCTATATAGAAGAACTGGGCG
>JAABVY010000186.1:661-856 GCA_011777135.1 Candidatus Zixiibacteriota bacterium
CCGGCACGGGTGGAGGCGTCGGCGGTATTCAGGTTATCGAGAATGAAAAATTTACTCAAAAGCACCCCCGTAATTGATCCAATTGGATTGAACGCCTGCGCAAGGTTGAGCCGCTGAACGCTGCTCTCATCCGATCCCATCGCCAGGATGTAAGGATTTGCCGTTGTCTCGAGAACAGATAACCCCCCGGCGAGA
>JAABVY010000186.1:992-1129 GCA_011777135.1 Candidatus Zixiibacteriota bacterium
TTTATAAGTGAATTTTCGAATAAAAATTGCTGCCGGTAGGGCCAGACAAAAATACGATCCGTAAAACGCAACCTGTATCCATGAAGTCTGGAAATCTGTCATGCTCATGATCCGCTTAAAGGCGGCCAGGAGAGTAT
>JAABVY010000172.1:0-1247 GCA_011777135.1 Candidatus Zixiibacteriota bacterium
AGATTCATTGATTAAATCGTAAGGCAGGTCAAAATCAGCCAGTAAATCTCCAGCTCTTTCGCTCATCCTGTCCCAGTCCGGGACGCTGAAAGGTTTCAGCCTGGAGAACTCCCGCCCTAAAAAAATATTCTGGATAACATTCATCTGGGAAACGAGTTGAGGAGATTGGTAAACCAGTTCAACTCCCAGGTTCCGAGCCTGGGAAGGGGATAAATAGGCGATCTGCCGTTCTTGCAGAAGTATTGATCCCCTGGACGGCTGGATATTTCCCCCAATTAACCCTAGCAGGGTGGATTTTCCGGAACCTCGCCGACCGACCAGACCCAAAATCTCGCCTTGGTGCAAGGAAAAGTTGATGTCTTCCAATACCTTCAAGTTGCCGTAATTTTTTGACAGTTCTCGAATTTCTAACAATGCGTCAGACATATTTCATCATTTCGAATTGCACACTGAACAATATTTTCACGCGGGTTGATAATGATTGTGTTCATCAAAGAAATTGTGTTCAGCCGGACCTATTTCTGGTTATGTCCTTGATCCAGGAGTTATCTGGATTGTTCTCTGTTTTTATTACCAGAGCAATCTCTCAAAGTGGATATCCTGCAGGTGGAGTTCACCCGTACAGTGCGATAATTCAAAAAATACCCACTGCAATAATCCAGTGGGTATTTTATCGAATTGTTCAAATGCTGGCAATACAGCCAGGATATGGATTATTTGACAACCTTCCGAGTAGTCACGTCGAAGATCACCGCTAAAGCAAGAACAAAAGCTCGAACAATGTACTGGTAAGAGATATCGATTCCCATCAAATTCATGCCGCTCGTTAATGAGGTCATTACCAGGGCACCGATCAATGAGCCCATGACTTTACCAACACCGCCAGCCGCGGAAACACCGCCGACGAATGCCGCCGCAATAGCATCCAGCTCAAAAAGCGTTCCTGCAGTCGTCGTTGCTGACTGCAGGCGCGAGGCATATAACATCCCAGACAATGCCGAAAGCATGCCCATGGAAGCAAAAACGATATGGGTAATTTTCTTGACGGAGATACCGCTTAATTCCGCCGCTTCCGGGTTTCCTCCGACAGCATAAATATGTCTTCCAAGGACCGTCTGGTTGGTCACAAAACTGTACAGCATCACCACGATAATAATCACCACGGCTGTCCAGGAAAGTCCTCGATACCCTGCCAGTATCCAGGCGATCGCACCGATCAAAGCCGAAACGAAAATCAACTGCAGGAT
>JAABVY010000172.1:1288-3070 GCA_011777135.1 Candidatus Zixiibacteriota bacterium
TGCCAGGGTGGTCTTATGCATTTCCGGTAGAAAGCCAAAATCTAGAATATCCGGGATAAAGCCGTTACCGATATCATTGAAAGCATCATTAGGGATAATGATCGTGCCGGTAGAGATAGTAGCAAGCTGTAAAGCACCACGATATCCCAACCATCCCGCCAGCGTGGCCACAAAAGCCGGTATCCCGAGCGTTGCCACCAGGAAGGAGGTGAACAATCCGGCAATAACACCAAATCCAAGCACCAGTGGGATTACCGCAATGACAGGGAGATCCCAATTGACCATCGCAATTGCTGCCACCGCCCCCAGGAAACCCGCCAAAAAACCGACCGATAAGTCAATATGCCGGATGACGATAACCAGGGTCATCCCAACCGCTAAAACGGCTATATAGCCGGTTTGATTCACCAGGTTAACTAAATTCCTGGACGAAATAAATAAGCCATCCGTTGTGATGGCAAAAACCCCCATGATGACGAATAGGGCAATGAACATCCCATATTCACGGATATTCTCTCGCAATAAATTCCCAAGATCTTTGAAGAACGACATCCTTGGCCTCCTGCTCCTTATCTCTGTAGCATTTTATCAGTCAACGTCATTTTCGTGAGCATAGTCATCACGAGCACCGATCATATAAGCAACGACATTTTCACGGAATTCGTGCAGGTCACCCTCAACTTTTGTATCCGAGACCTTGCGACCACGTCGGAGAACAATCATCCGGTCGCTGACTTGATAGATGTCCTCCAGCCGGTGACTGATCATGATAATCGAAGACCCTTGCGCCTTGAGTTCCCGTACGAGTTCGAGGACTTTATCAATCGCCGCCACACTCAAGGCTGCTGTGGGCTCATCCATGATGATCACCTTGGCATCGAAGGCGGTCGCGCGAGCAATCGCGACAGCCTGACGCTGACCACCGGAAAGCCTCTCCACTTTTTGCCGAACGGAGGGGATATCAATCTTAAGACGGTTCATCAAGTTTCGAGTCTCTTGCTCCATCAGATGATAATCCAATACCCCAAACGGACCGAAACTTATTCGCACGACTTCCCTTCCCAAGAATACATTGGCGGTCACATCGAGATTATTGGCAAGGGCATAATCCTGATAAACCATCTCGATGCCCTGGCGCCGAGCATCCATCGGATTAGTAAAATGCGCTTTTTTGCCTTCAATAAAAATATCACCATCGGTTGGGATGTAGGCTCCACTCAATACCTTCATAAGTGTGGATTTTCCAGCGGCGTTGTCGCCTACCAATCCCAGGACTTCGTTCTCATGCAAGACAAGGTCTACACCACGCAAAGCGTGGACACCGCCAAAGTACTTCTTGATGTTGCGCATTTCAACGACGGGGTGTTTTTCCGCGGTTTGGTTCATCCATACCTCCTTCTATGGGATGATAAGATGTTCACAATAATATAATTATGATAGCGAGGGTTGAGAATTTTTGATGGATGAAATGATTGGTTTTTCATCTTGGGCTGTTGTGCCTTGAGAACGTAGTCATCGAGGGGTTCTGCAGTCATCCGTTTATTATTACAGATTTGCAGGTCTTACGGATATTGANNGCAATGATTAACCATTTATACCATCGTCTGTTACCAATATTAAAAACCTACGATCGGATGGCGACCTTGGGTTTATGAATAATTTCAGGTTCGATTTCGTTGGATGGATATCCAGACTGGATTCCACCCGCAAATGCCAAACATTATTTTTATTATAAAGGAATTTACCCGCTGTAAATTGATCAATAAGCGAGCAAATTGATTG
>JAABVY010000095.1:0-176 GCA_011777135.1 Candidatus Zixiibacteriota bacterium
CAATTCAAAGCAATAGCCACCGCGTGCCCTGTTGACCATTTTGTCGAAAAGCACTGCGGGCTCAAGCGAGATACCACGTCCCAAAAGAATGTCGAAGTTTTCGAATGGAATCGTGAAGTATTGAGCGCGATGGAGAGCTTCAAGCCGATCCTCTGTGGGGTGCACGGCACCGGAAT
>JAABVY010000095.1:304-469 GCA_011777135.1 Candidatus Zixiibacteriota bacterium
TAAATGGTGATAATGACGCAAAACGGAATCCGGGTCCAATGCAGAGCCTTGTAGGACACCTTATTTACGTCAATCAATTTCATGGACCTCCCAATTATGATCGACCCATAATCCGATTACTTCTATGTTTTCATATTGTTGGTGAATTAACTGTATTGCCTTCTG
>JAABVY010000095.1:614-1393 GCA_011777135.1 Candidatus Zixiibacteriota bacterium
AATCTACATAATCAACATTAAATCGTTTTTGCAGATATCTGATTACAGGCAATTGCACTCTCCCATCCATACAACTGATTACTGAACAGAATCGCATTTTGCTTCCTTTAAAGCTCACAGGTCATAAAGGTGACCCTAAACGGTAAATGACTGAATTCTTTGGTATCACCGTCGACAAATCCAAATTTCCGGTACCATTGCTTTAACTCCGTTTGTGCCGCGATTATACCAATGCTGATTTTCTTTGAGCCCAGTTCCCGTGCGGTATGAAAAATATGTTCAACCAGCTGACTCCCGAGGCCTTTTTTTCTTTCGGGCGGTAGAACAGCCAGACGTTCGAGATAGCAAAGATCGGACTCAGCGCTTTCAATCGCAACGCATCCTGCCGGTATGCCCCTGCGCTCCAGTATGAAATAACTGACACCCCTGGCAAAGTCGTTTTCGATCCACTCATCCGTGCAATTAGAGGGATGCTTGGGACAGTTTGCCGGTGTGAGTTGGAATCTGTCGGCCACGTCGCGATAGGATTGTCGAATCAGGCCGGATAATAGAGATATGTCATCAGAATTCGCTTCTCTGATATGGATGAGATTGCCGGTCATCTTTTACCTAAATGGGCGTTTAAATTATAAAAAAGGATATCAACGTTCTTTAGATGCCGCTAATGTATCATTAATTTGATCCAGATGATCTTCTAAATGCCGCAAGTAATCGACCATCAGGTCAAAAAGCGTAACCCTTTTTTCGGCGTCAAGCTGCCAGAAATGATTCAGACAGGA
>JAABVY010000095.1:1420-1683 GCA_011777135.1 Candidatus Zixiibacteriota bacterium
CCGTAGTCGGGGAAGGTGAGTTCCTCCACGAGCTGGAGTCGGACAAAACGCTGGTGGTTATTGGAAGCCGAATCAATCAGATGACCAATGATCTCCTTGATCGACCAGGCATCTTCTGAGGGGCGAAATGTTAAGGTTGGATCTGTCAGCGCACGCCAGTGGTCCGCAGCGGAATTGACTTGCTGTTCGATTTTATCGGCGACTTTTTTCAATTCAACAACTCTTTGGTTCATACAGGATTCCTTTTTTTACTTTATTTGATG
>JAABVY010000001.1:0-1177 GCA_011777135.1 Candidatus Zixiibacteriota bacterium
GTCAAACACCTCAAATAGATTGCTCATATCCTCTTCAAAAGCGCGTGTACACAGTGCAATGATCACTCGCTGGTGAGATTCAAGGAATTCAGGAACATGCATTATTTCTGTTGTGACTGGTTCTAATGATCGATTTGATATATGCATACCCAGTTCAGTTGATGATTATACCTGTTGAAGGAAGATCGACTATCCATTGTTTNNCTATCCATTGTTTTTTTCGCTCTCTACCTCTTGGATTAAGATTTTCTCACTTGCTCTTCTGAAACTTTACACCTTTATCCACGTAGTTATAATTAATAAGTGAATTGTTTTACAGATATGGGTTAAAGATATGGCTCTACCTATCATTATCAAGAACATCAGGACAAAAATTGACGATACTTTCAACCGAACCGTCTACCGCAACCTGGTTTTCAAAGGCGGTGGGGTGCGTGGCATTGCCTATATGGGCGCATTGGAAGTTCTTGATGAGTTGGACATTCTGCGGAATATCGAGCGTGTAGCCGGCACTTCTGCAGGAGCTATCGCCGCGACTATTACAAGCTTCCGACTGGATATCGCTCAAACCTGGGAACTGTTCAACTCGCTCGACTATACGAAATATTCAAACAATCCAGCCCAGACCCGCCTGCGGAAATTACTGGAATGGAACAACGACGAAAGCTATAAACGTTTCTTCACAAAATACGGCTGGCATTCCAGCCAGGACATCCACCAGTGGTTGGAAGAGGTCATCGCTGGACAGTGCGACGGCAACCGGCGAGCTACATTTACTGAATTCCAGGAGCGCGGTTTCCGCGATCTTTATATCGTCGCTGCCAATATTTCCCGTCACCGTGCTGAAGTATTTTCCGCCGCTGAAACCCCAGATGTTGCCGTTGCTGACGCTGTCCGCATGTCAATTTCCATCCCGATATTCTTCGAAGCGCTGCGCTTCGACGGGAAAAAATTTGGTGATGGTGATTACTACGTCGATGGCGGTCTCTACGACAATTTTCCCATGCACATCTTCGACCAGCCGGAATTTGCAGCCAAGAACAGGTATTACAAAGACAAAGTCAACTGGCGGACACTCGGTCTTTTCCTGTACCCCGAAAAGATGAGCGAACAAACTGAACCTGTATACCCGGATAATGTGTGGGAATTTATGAACCTGACCTTGAAAAACGCGTAC
>JAABVY010000001.1:1207-1414 GCA_011777135.1 Candidatus Zixiibacteriota bacterium
CCATCAGGTTGACAAACAACGCACGATCGAGATCAGCGATTGTGGTATTTCCCCGCTTGATTTCAACATCGTCCCTGGGAGCATCAAATATAATAAACTCTATGACGCTGGAATGTCGGCGGTCCGGTCATTTTTCGAAATCCAGGAAATCGATGAGGATAAGTAGACAAAGATCCATAGTTTAAAGATCACGAGATCCAACAGCCT
>JAABVY010000033.1 GCA_011777135.1 Candidatus Zixiibacteriota bacterium
TGCCTCCGTATATGGTGAGAAAGTGACCAACCGCTCTGATCTGTCAGGTTCCTCATCAAAGGCGGAATTTCATCCCGAACTGGTTCTACATTTAGCCTACAATGCAAATGAGATTGATGTGCGTTCGGACTCCGACGCCAAGGGCGGGGGCCTGCGCCACAGCATCGCCTCCAGCATTGCCTGGGATATGGATCCGACAGAATATCATGACCTCGCTTTGCGGGCCGCCCAGGAATTCCTGGTCAAATATGAGAGGTTTTCCGTAATGGGAGCGGGTTATCTCGGATTCAGCGCAATCGGTGAATCGCTCCGCAGCCGGCTGGCCTTTTCCGGCCTGCTGATTCAGTCGGCTTATAGGACCACAAATCTTATAGAATTCTCCTTACGTTACGCTTACGTGAATATTGAAGATGCGATTGCGGATGAGGCCTATATCAGGGCGCAGTCGATCATTGCTGAGACTGATGATGATGCAATTATTTCGCAGTATCAAAATGCGGGGATGGTTCTGGCGGAACAAGAGGGCACTCTCGGATTCAATATTTATCTGGATGGGCACAATCTCAAGATGCAGAATGACTTCGGATTCACACAGCATCATCGGCGAGATGAAGACCGCATTGATTACCTGATCAGATCACAGCTCCAGCTGGCTTTTTGAGCCATTATTCAGAATGAACTGTAAAGAATGTGCCCGGAATATACCTTTAGTTTCGTGAAGTTGGGTGAAGTTACTTGAAGTTCCGTGTAGTTGAGGGTTAGAAAAAGGTTAGAAAACTACTTCGCCATTTCTATCAGTTCGAGTCTCGTTAAGCGGGGTTGACGAGACTCGACCTCGCGGCCTCCTGCGTGACAGGCAGGCGTTGAGACCAAGCCTTAGTGGTCGTCTAAGTCATTTTTCCATCAGCAAGGTGTCGGCGAGACTCGATAGCTGGTTAAGTGTTCCTCTCTGTCAACTTTAAATATTAAACACTCTTGATTCCAGGGCAAGCAATTTCAGATTAAGTTCTATGCAAAAGCGATCGGCCTCTCCGGCTGATGGCTTTCACCATGCAGATTGTTTATAAAATAAAAAACCCAACCTGATCCTGAAGCAGAAACATGAAGTAGTGCGAAGATCAGATTGAGCTTTGGGTTTAAAACTCTTTTAATGAATCGGAAGTTCCCCGAATTTGACGATTCGGCCAAAAAATATCTCTTACGATAATAGCCCTGTTATCCAGCCAGAACATTATTAATTCCATCATATTACCTTAATCAAAGTCTATTTGAATTAGTGTATTGCTCGCATTTCCTTTGCCATATCTTTAATCTCTTCCAGGTCACGTACCATTTCACTCCAGCCATACCAGAGGGCATAGTCCGGATTGGCATGGAATGTTCCCTGGAAGGCTCTCATACGATGTTTCAGATGCATGACAAACAGCTTATGCTCAATCGTTGTGGGCGCATCGTGAAAAGTCAGGAGGTCTGGAAATGGCTGAGCGTATGATTCAGGCTGTTCCAAGATTCCATCTTCGTACAAACCGGCAATAATCCGGATTGCCTCAGCCAACAGATGATCGGCCTCTCGAATCATATTGTCACCTTTTTCAAGCTCGCCTCGAGCGAACTGCTCTGAATGGCATTGGGAACAGGCTTTCAGCAGCTTGTTCCGCTCACGATCAAAGTCTTCCTGAGTGAGACGGGCCACATCAGCGGCCTTTACAGCCTCCAGCCGCCCGGTCGGATTGCCTTCAAGATCCAACACGCCCAGAGCCTGTAGGATTGTGATCTGGTCAGCCTGCCACTCGGGATCCTCGGGCAGAGGCAATCTAACGGCCAGAAAGCCCCAGGGAGTCCTGACCTCATGATCCCCATCCTGCATATGGCAGTTCTGACAGGTCGGTCCAGCAACCTCATCATTTAGCACTCCCGTTTGTTTAAGCAGGGCACGGACTCCATGCTTAGAAGAAGAATACATCTCCCACTGAGGATGATCGAATCCCATATGGCAGGTCTGGCAGGCTTGGGGCTGACGAGCCTCTTCGGCTGAAAATGCATGCCTGGTATGACAGGCATCGCAGGATGCATGGCCATAACTAGAACCCTGGGCTTTTAATTCTGTTATTTCTTCGTCAGATTTCAGCCCCAACTTATGGCATCCACCACAGCCTTTCATGCCATCGACAAGTTCCATTGGCAGGGCGTGGGTAGTCGGCATGGCTTTCATCGCTGCCCATGCCAGAGCATGCTTGCCCCGGCTAAACTGCTCAACCTGGTCTTCATGGCATTGCCCGCAGACCTGAGCAGTAGGAAGATGCGCTTTCTCTACATCTGCCTCCGATGTATGCCCCTCACCATGACATAGATCACAGGTTATCCCATTTGCAGAATGCTTGCTTGTCTTCCAGTCCGATACGATCATCGGTGTTTCATTTGAATGGCAGTCCACGCAGATATTGGCAAGGCTACCTGTCAGAGGCAACATCGTTAAAAGAACAATCCCCCAAAAATACTTTCTCATACCTCCTCCTCTTCTAAATCCATGACCTGGTACCTTTTTATTAAGATATATGTGACAATGAAAATGGTCAAGCGCTAGCAATTGGAATTTTAATGCATTTTCTGTAGAGATATGTATTTCAATGTCTTATTTTGTGTTATACTTCATTTATGCTTGCTATGTTGACGCTATTGCTTCACTTGTCAGATCTAAATATATGTTTAACGATATGATAACAAAGAGGTAGACACGATGCTAAGATTATTCAGTTGTCAAACAGCGCCCGTATAATGTAATTTGGCATAAGCACAAATCACCTTAAGTCATTGTATGATAATATATTGTTGGCATTTCGATCTGTATTCGCCCTTGTTCACATTTTCAGCTTACAGAAGTGTATAAATATCCCATAAAATTACAAATTTGGGCAAGCCAAAAACAGCCCATTTTTCGATGATTTGAGGGCATTTAATCCCCTTTGAATCAATGAATTAACCTATTTCCAGTGCTCCTCGAGTATTTAAGTCCATTCCTTTTTCTGATGGTGCTGTAAAAGGCCGGTTTTGTAGTAGACTATATTACGCTTTTAATGCGGCAAGGGCGGCCCCAATATCACTCTCCCCAAACTTTTGTGGAATTCGAGTTTTCGGTGAGGTTCAGCTATTCGACCGAAAGCGGAACGCGCTGGAAGACAATAGAATAACAAGTGCTGCGGTCGACTAGTCGGCAATGCCCAACAGGGATTTGACGGTTGCCCGCACTTTCAACCAGGCAATCGACCCGGGTATTGCCGGCTCGTCATGTCCAGCATACAATATGGTATCGAGCGTGATGTCCTCGTTGAGCACCAGGGCCGAATCGACATACACAGCGAGATGCTCGAGGAGCAATGGTATGTCGTGCTCACCGATGATCAGTCTCTGCGGAACACCTGTCGGCAAAAGCCGCAGGGGAGAGACATTGTTATAGTTTTCCGGAACTTCTTTGGGTAGCCCACCCACGAGCTTGATCATAAGACTATCACCGCATAGCTGATCTGACAAATCTATGAGGTTTTCGAGGTCGACTGGAGCAGCCAAGGCTACTACTCCGCGGAAAGACAGAGGTGACTCGCGGTATATAGGGCTTTCTGATGTAATATTGTGGCGTGCCGCTACCCACAGGGCGAGGTGCGCACCTGCAGAATGTCCAATAACAACTACTCGTCCGAGGTCAAGATTGTATTCATCGGCAATTTCTTGTAAATGATCAGCTGCGGAGGCAACGTCTTCAAATGTGCCTGGCCATCCCCCACGCGGATGTTCCACTTGACTGTACTCTATGTTCCAGGTTGCAATTCCCTCGTTCCGTAGTGCTTCCGACAGTGGGGCAGTATAACCGACATCAGCCACAGACGCCACCCAGCAGCCTCCGTGGATTATCATGGCTACAGGGAACGGACCCGTGCCGGATGGAATCCTCATTTCGCCGAACTGAAGAGAATCTGGACCATATGATATGACGTAATCCGGCAGACAACTTGGCAGTTTGCAAACATCAGCAACGGTCCATTCCTGGCCGTTTGCATGGGGGGAACTGACGATTATGACCATTATGACAAGAGCATATATGAACTGAATCTTCTGACCCATATTTAATCCTCCTGCCGCAATTGTGATTCAATGAAATATAAAGGCTATTTCATGGAACGGCAATAAAAAAGCCTCATGCCAAAACATGGAGCTTTCAAGTCTATGGCGGGATTGACTATACCACACCCATGACTTTTCGACCAGATTTTTATTTGATCTAAAAAGCTGCTCTGATATCACTCTCCCAAAACTACTGCTATAATCCAAATATACTATCAAAAATTCATTGCCAGACTATACCCCATGTCTTATATTCCCACACAATTTGTCTTGGTTTTCTGACGATCCTTATCGGGATCCAGAAGACCACTTTTAAAACAGAGCATTACAATGAAATTTCTTCCGTCACAAATCCTTTACTTCACCCGAAGCCGAACCACAAAGCAAAACCTGAAGCTTCTGCTGCAGTTTCTCACTATTCTGGCGGTGTTGGTGGCGGCATATAGTGTTCTTTTTCACTTTATTATGCTACATGAGAACAAAGAGTATTCTTGGATAACCGGCTTATACTGGACTCTTACAGTCATGTCCACTCTGGGTTTTGGTGATATCACTTTCACAAGTGATCTGGGCAAGGCTTTTTCGCTGGTTGTATTGCTATCCGGCATCCTGTTTTTGTTGGTCATGCTGCCCTTCACATTCATTCAGTTTTTTTATGCCCCATGGCTTGAGGCTCAGTCGAGAGCCAAGACCCCCCGTGAATTACCCTCATCGACATCGGGCCACATAATCCTGACCAGTTTTGACAACCTCACGGTCAATCTGGTGCACAAACTGGAAAAGTACAACTATGAATACGCAATTGTCGCGCCTGACCTGCAACGGGCGCTGGAACTTTATGAAAAGGAACTGAAGGTAGTGGTTGGTGATCTGGGTGATGCGGAAACGTACCGGCGTCTCAGAATAGAAAACGCCGCCATGCTCGTTGCGAATAACGAAGACACGCTTAATACTAACATCGCTTTCACTGCTCGTGAGATAACCAAAGATGTTCCGATCGTCACTAACGCCGATTCAGATGATTCCATCGACATTCTCGAGCTTGCCGGGAGCACTTATGTCTTTCAGTTCATGAAGATGCTAGGTGAATCGCTGGCGCGACGGACACTCGGAATGAGTATCGGTGCGAATATAATTGGACAGTTCAATCAACTGATTATTGCTGAAGCCTCGGCGATGAGAACCCCCCTGGAAGGAAAAACGCTCATTGATAGCGGGATTCGCGATAAAACCGGTACAACTGTGGTTGGTCTCTGGAAGCGCGGGCAGTTCAGGTTACCGCGGGCGGAATCGCGCATTGATTCGACCACTGTTCTTGTTCTCGCGGGATCAGTAGAGCAACTTGAGAGCTTCGAAAGAGTTTATTACACCCAGGATTCCCGTCCCACAAACAAAGCCCTGGTCCTAATCTTGGGGGGCGGTCGCGTCGGGCTTGCAGCAGCCAATGCCCTGAAACAGCGGGGAATTGCCTACCGAATAGTCGAGAGGAATCCGAAATTTATCCGCGATGAAAACTACATCAAGGGAGATGCGGCTGATATCAACACACTTTATGAAGCTGGGATCCGAGAGGCGACAACGGTTCTGGTAACGACCCATGATGACTCCGTGAACGTCTATCTCACCATCTATTGCCGAAAACTTCGCTCCGATGTACAAATAATCAGCCGGGCGAATATTGATCGCAACATTTCAAAGCTACATAGCGCCGGGTCCGATCTTGTTATGTCACACGCCTCGATCGGCGCAAATACTATCATCAACCTGTTGTTACCGAACAGGATAATGATGGTGGCCGAGGGTTTAAATGTATTTCGGATTTCAGTCCACAAGTCATTTGCAGGAAAGCCGCTGGCCGAAGTTCCTATCAGGCAACAAACTGGTTGCAGCGTCATAGCTATAGGCAAAGGTAACAAATTGCATATCAATCCCGGGCCCTCCGTAATCCTTGNNGGTAGCGGCAATGCCGAAAAAAGACTTATGGAGAATTATCGATGATCTGCCTGGCAAACAGCTGCCTTAGGATTTTAGGTTCATCCTGAGGTCAGGTCAATTCAACGACGGGCATGTTTGCTAACTCTTTGATATGTTTGAAATTGCACGTATTTTGATGAAGTATTAAACATTAAGTTACTTGTAGTTACGTGAAGTTCCTTGAAATTCCGTGTAGTTGGCGGTTAGAAAATCATTTGAAAACACTCCAACCCATACCATTAACTGCCTGTGCCCCATAATGTTACAAGAAAAAAGCGGAGGAGGTAGGATTCGAACCCACGGTACCTTGCGGTACAACGGTTTTCAAGACCGCCGCTTTCGACCACTCAGCCACTCCTCCGGCTCAGTCGCAATCCGACAATTTAAACCCTTATCGGATATTTGTCAATTCCATTTAGACTAATACAACCAAGCCGAATTAAGTTGCATGACAGAGAAATATAAATCNNTGTGGATACACTATTATTATCGGTCTGGTAGAACTGGCGGTGCTAGTCTCGGTTTCGAGGTTGTATACTTCATAATAATAGAAGCTCTTCTGATCAACCATAGTCGTGAGATCACCCTCGGACCCTTCCTCCAGGGTCAGTGTATTTGTTCCGAACAGGTTCTTATCCGGAAATAGAACTGTCACC
The DNA here is from genome assembly GCA_011777135.1 of Candidatus Zixiibacteriota bacterium. Classification (GTDB taxonomy): domain Bacteria; phylum Zixibacteria; class MSB-5A5; order JAABVY01; family JAABVY01; genus JAABVY01. The sequence continues at coordinate 6,747 of JAABVY010000033.1, forward strand.
GCGCCTTTGCCAAGATTTTCAAATTTAACGGATGACTTCGGGGCCACGAATAATTCACTCGGAGTAACTCGAACCAGCTCTCCGTCTGAGACAATAGTTACTTTGGGATTTTGTGGGACGCTGTTTGACATTATTAGATCCTCCTTTTAGAATCTTGATTATTTATCTTCATTCTCTGCGGCTGTGAAATACTTTTCTATCTCGGGTTCGGTTCGCAGAGAATCAAATTCGGGTATATTTTCTATACGCTGCGTCGGTACTCCATTTTCCAGGGCCTTTTTTACCCATTGAATGGCGTCTGCACGCATGTCGGCCAGTTCGTAGACAAGACCTGCACTGACATAATAGTTGACATTACTGGGAGAGAGAGACAGAGCTTTTTCGATATGCTCTATTGCTTTATTATGCATATTCATCACAGAATATGCTTCTGCCAGGTGCGAAAGGATCTCCGGATCCTTCGGATTAACTCGCTTCTGGGCTTCGGCCATTTGAATGGCCTTCATATATGCAACGGAATCAGCTTCTGCATCAGATCCTAATCTCTGATAAAGACCGGCCAGATTCATCCATACTCTATAGTCGCTGTCATTTAGTCGAAGTGCTTCTTCATACATTCGGGCTGCTTTTTCAAACTGAGATTTGGTAAAGTAAAGCGCACCGAGATTTGAGTAGGCTCCGTAATTGGGCTTGATAATCAATGAATGCTCCCAAGTCTCCTGAGCCTTTTGATATTTCCCCATATAAAAATAGAGCGCGCCGATATTGTTCCAATCCGTAAATCCTTCCGGCTTCAGATCAATAATTTTCTGGGTCGTCATTTCCGCATCACGCATTCGGGCACGACTAATATAGAACCAGGCCAGATCAAAGTAAGCCTCCGGATAATAGGGTTTTGTCTTGACCGCTTTTTTATAAATCGATTCCGCCGCATGAATGTCATTTTTTAATTCATGCGCTTGCGCTAATCCCTTGTAAGCTGAATTATCAGTGGAGTCGATATTCAGAGCATTCTCAAATTCGGTAATCGCTTTATCTGTTTCTCTGAATTCATTATAAATTTCTCCAAGAATTACATGGGGCTTCGAAATATCGGGATTGAGTTCAATTGCGCGCCTGACATTATTTTCTGCTGATTCCAACCAGGCTGAATCTTTCACAAATCTATATTTGTTCCAATATGCCTTTCCCAGCCAGCAATAGGCCAGGGCAAAATCATTATCGGTCCTGATAGCCTGATTAAACAAAATAATCACACTGTCAAGTTTTTCCGGGTCGCCAATCTCTTTCATGCGCCCCATGCCCTCCAGGTAATAATAGTAGGCCTCCGGGGACTCGGTTCCGCCCTCGGACAGAAAGCTTTTTTCCTCGGGTCTGAGTTGTATTTCCAGCATTCTCGCAAGTTCGAAGAGCGTAGAATCCTGAAGCGCTGAAATCTTTTCTTCGGGGTATTTTATTGCTGCGGAGCGCAATTGCCGCTCTCTTCTGGCATCGATCAGATTTACAATCAGCTGGATGCTGTCGTTAATGGTATGCATACTTCCGGTGACCGCCAAAGTGGCGCCAAAGGCCTGTCGTGCCTGCCGGGCGCTGTTTATATTATTTTGTCTGATTTCGCTGGCCGGTATTACCTGTAGTTTGCCATGGAAGGCTTCCATCTGACTTAATTTTGCAGTGAGTATTTCCAGTAATCCGTCATTCAATGTCGATACAGATTCTTCTTTTTCGAGGCCGGCAAATGGCAACACGGCGAGATGTTTTTTGGAAGGGACACCGTATATTCCAAGCGATCCAAAGATGGAATCCCATAAAGAAGGACTGATCAGCGGCAAGGCGATAAGCACGACTATGATCAAACTGAGAATGTATCCGGTCAGTGGACGGCCAAAAATTCCAGGTCGGCGTATTTTCACTGTCTTCAGCCCGGACAGAGATCTGTCTTTCATAACCTGCAGTAATTTCAAATCACTGATCACCTCATTTGCTCCCTGATACCTTAGTCCCGGGTCTTTTTGCAGGAGCTTAAAAACGATCTGTTCCAATCCCTCGGGCACGCCGTTTTTGTATCTGGAGAGAGGTTCGGGATTGTCATTTATGATAGAGTTCATTACCGCCGCCCTGTTATCACCTTTGAATGGCGACCTTCCGGTAATAATCTCATACATGAGGACACCGAGTGAGAAGAGATCTGTACGGTGATCCACTTTTCTTAGCTGCAGCTGTTCGGGAGACATATATCCGATTGTGCCAAGCACAGAACCCGGCTCTGTCAGCTTTTCGGTGCCCTGTATTGCGGCCAGGCCAAAATCGAATATCTTGGGATGGCCGTTTTTATCTATAATAATATTGCTCGGTTTGATATCGCGGTGGATTATTCCGGACTTATGCGCGCTGTAGAGGCCTTCACAAATCCGGCAGGATATATCAATTAACTCATCAAAGGAAATCTTGTCATCCTTAAAATATTCATTCAGAGGCAGGCCCTCGATATACTGCATGGCAAAGAAAGGCCTTCCATCATATTCATCGACCTCGAAAATTGTAGCTATATTTGAATGGTCCAGGCGGGCAGAGGCCTGCGCCTCTCTCTTAAATCGTGAGCGGCAGGATTCATCCTGACAGATATGGGGAAGAAGGAATTTGAGCGCAGTCATGCGATTTAAATCGGTATCCTCGGCAAGATATACCTCGCCCATACCCCCGCGACCGATCTTTGAGATTATCTTGTAGTTTTTTACGATACTTCCGGAAACGAGAACTTTATATGGCCTTGTGAAACCATCATTGCGTTCATCTGCCCCCATAGGCAGACCCCTTCCCCTAAAATCATGAAAAAATCACCTTAGGATAATAATAAAATAAGCATTTCGAGAAATAATGCAAACCCATTATGTCTAGATTTAAAATTTGTTTCTAAATAAATTGCAGGACATTTTCCGTGTAGGGACCCTATAATCGGGATTACTGCTAGATTTTGTGAGCAAGGAGCTTTTTAACGAAGACTATAAATAATCCGGTCAAAAGCAGGTTCAGGGCCAGCGAGAGCATGGCGACCGTGAGCATAATACCGCCTATCCCGTAAGAAAGCGATATAATCAGAACTCCGGCTCCGACCTCGCCCCGCGGCCACATGCCGATACATATAGCCAGACGCTCGCGCCATGTGGATTCCTTTTTGTATACAAACAGAGGAAACATCTTACCCAGGTTTGCAAGCAATGTTATGAAAATTACATGGACCGCAATTGTGCCCCATCCAAATGAACCGCCGTCAGGCTGGCTGCCCAGGACCTGCGCGATAGGAGGCATTGTCAACCCAACCAGGAGCATGAATACTCCAGAGACCACCGTGGCAACTTTCTGTTCATTGGGGGCCTCGGGCCCTTCCTGATGCCCGTTCCGTTTATCATCACTATGGGGGTCATGTCCCTCGGGGCGTGCCAGGATGCATCCCAGGACGAAAGCCGGCAGGAGAATCTCTATGTGTACCGATACGACCTCATCCAGGAGTTTGCTGGTGAGATAGATTATCTCGGTCATCATGGTCAGGCCTGCGGAGTAAGCCATCACCCAGGGCCAGGTTATGGGCAGCTTTATTTTGTGAAGAAATCTCCAGGCCAGCCAGAGAAGCCCGAACATTATGATAACCACAACGCCAAGCTGCCATTTAAGGCCTACAATCAGCATCTTGAGCGGAATCATCAAAAGAACGGTATCGAGGTCATCAAAGATAGCCAATACCCGCAGTTTCTTAAAGACCCAGGTCACAGATAAACCGGCTGCGGCCAGCATGGAAAAGAGGATTCCGGCAGATGTGGGCGCGGCGAAACGGCTGGCCAGAAGCGATTCCTTCCAGGTATCGAAACTGCCCCAGGCCTCAGGCGGTGTCAGAATAAATACGAAATACAGCGCTGAGAAAATCCAGGGGAATGCAGCGGCGGTGGCGGCAACACCATAGTCGACGGCGTAGCTTTTTAAGCGGCTGCGATCGATTTCGAACTCGTAGCCGACATGGATCATGATAAATCCAAGGCAAAATACTGTCAGCAGACGGATTATCTCGCTGGAGGTTTTGTAGAATCCTTGCCCCAGTTCGCCCATATATTGGGAAATAAAAAGCCCCGCGACCAGCAGTATGGAATATATCAGTACTTTTTTCAATCAATTCCCTTTTATAATTGCGACCTGAACATCGTCAGCCTGGTTGCCTGAATGATATTCTCAAAATGTAAACAATATATATACTGCTGATATAGTCAACTACAAATTCGATCAGGATTGCAGTTTTGGTTAGAATATCTCTACTTCGACATTGAGATACTTTTTGGGATTGCGTCGGATGTCGTCAATAATAGCTTCTACCGAGCGGATGGTCTTTTTCAGATCCTGATACATAGTTTCATCGGAACTAAGTAGTCCAAGAGTCCCTTTACCTTCTTCAATATCCTGCAGGAATTGTGAAATAGATGATGTAATGATGCCGATTGAATCGACCAGCCTGTTTAAGGCCATCGAGGCGCTGGCAAAATTATTTAGGGTGCTGTCAAATTTTATGCTGGTAGTATCAATAATGGTGCTCAATTTTTCGGTTGCATCTTCAATATTTGTAAAAGTCTTCTTAATTGAACCTTTATTGTCGAGGAAGAAATCGTTAAGTTTTATCGACAGGTCATTCAGGGATGAAGCCAGGTTTACAAGATTTTTAAGATTTTTCTCGGAGGCCACGGTGCTTTTTATATCCCCGAGAATATCGCGCACATCCTCGATTGTCTGACCGAATAAACCGATCAGTTCTGCTGTGCCCGGATCGGTTTCGCCCTTCTGCACTTTGGATATATCCAACGGATCGCCTGATTTTCCCGGTTCTATATAGACAAAACGCTCACCCATCAAGCCATAATTCTTCACGATGAAACGGGCATCCGAATGCAGGAATGCGTCTGCCTCTATAATCAGTTCAGCCATTACGCCGGTTCTTTCAAGATTAACCTCGGCAACTTTGCCTTTGTTTACACCGGACACAGTAACAGGATCGCCTTTCTTGAGGCCCCCGACCTCCTCGAAGACCACATCAATTCGCTTGTGTTCCTGCCGGAATTGAAACCCCTGAAGCCACAAGATTGAAGCCACAAATAGAATGCCGCCGATTATGACGACAATTCCAACTTTTAATTCGACCGCTTTTTTTGCCATCTCTTTACCTATCTATTAAATCGACATATCGAGATATTATTACACTTATTCCTAAAAACATGTTTCAATATTATTTGTTTGCAGAAATATAACATTTTTTATTGCCTTAGAAAGGATTATCGAACTTGACAAGCTTGAGGGCATATATTAACTAAATCTGATGTTTTTCGGGAGGGAGCTTAGACTGAGGAATTACGGTGGATTTATATAGTGCCATACTGGCCTCTGTTACTCTGGCGTTTGCATTTGCATGCATACTCTGGGGCCTGAGGATTTTCAAGATATTTCTGGTTGTCCTGGGCCTGTGGGTTGGATTTGTGGTTGGTTTATTCATGGGCGAGGTGTTTGTAGGGCCTTCAGGGTCTCTTCTATTCTATGGGATAGCAGGAGCGATCGTTTTTGCCTTGCTTGCGTGGCCGCTGCAAAAACTATTTGTTTTTTCCGGGGTAGGGCTTCTGGTTGGATTTCTGGTTTTTGCCATGGTTATGTCGCGCGGGGGAGAGCCCGAGTCAGGACTGATTGCCGGTGCCACGATGTTCATTGTAGCGGGATTTATTGCAGTCCTGGTCTATGATTATTTTGTCATTGTTATGATGGCGCTGGTGAGTGCCTATGCAATCATAAATATATCCTACCTGCCGAATGAATTCCGGCAGCTTCTGGAGATATTAGTAAAACGCAGCGAGGGCCTGATCCAAACCGTGGAGAGATTCGGCGGTTACTATGCCGACCTGATCTGGCCCAGCATTGTGGTTCTGGGGATGGTGATTGTATTTTCAATTTACATGCAAAAAATCATCCCGGAAAAGCAGAAACAGCTTGATCCGGAAAAAGATATCAGGCGCGGCCTGGTCTGGCACACGACATTCTTCCTGGCGGCAGTCATAGTTGTTTATGCTTTCCTGAGCCGGCTCTTTGGACTGGGAGGACATCTTTATACCGCACTGGAATGGTCGGCATATCAAGGGGGCCTGATGCTGCTCACCCCGGGAGAGTCGGTGGCACGTTTCTGTCACTGCCCAATCCTGAATATAAGCCCGATTTCATTTCCGCTGGCTGCCTATGTCTCATTTCGATTTATCAAGACTTATAGAAGCAGGGTTTATGTTCATCTCTTCAACCGCAACAAATGGCTGAATGGATGGCTGGTGGGGCTCGTTCTGGGAATTATCATTTTGCCGCTGGTGGAAATGTTCACCCTGTTTGCGATATTTAAGTTAGAAAATTTCGACCTCGCCGGTCAATACTGGCTGGGATATTATAAATCCTTCGTTGCCGCACCATGGATAGTGGTGGTGGTCAAATGGCTTTATTCTCTGGTTATATTTCCGCTGGCTTTTATTTTGATTGTCCCTCGTCCTGATGAAGAAGCCCCACGGGAAGAAGAAGAGCCCTCAGTTGTAAATTATTGTATTTGAAAAGTACTTCGCAGCTCTATAAACTTCTGATCTTCATCGTCTGAAAATCCTATTTTGATAAAGCGATAATATTTCTGTCAAAAACAAAAACCCATCCTCATGAAGGATGGGTCGTTTCACCCGCATTGGAGCTTGATCACAGATGTTTCTTCTTCAGGCAAATTTGAGATCCGCAGGGAACCTGAGAGCCGCTATGAAGCGACCCGGCCTTCAGATTCCCCTGGTGCGGATCATCCAGCAAAACAGCGCCAAACTAGCTGTGTTGCGCAGAAATATTTTAAATTTTAAGAAGACTGCACTACGGATTAACCGCATATACAATCACAAAACCTCGCGATACCGCTTCCCTGCATCAATCTGTCTAATAATCAAGGATGTCTGAGTTGCTTACCCTGAGGAACATACACAGGTAGATGTCTAATCAATGCTGTTTACGCCTGTTTCACACTTATAAAACTGTTTGGTTCCATACACTGACGGGCTCAATTTGAACCAGTCAATTCATCCTTGAATCTCTTCTGCAGAAACGCCCTAAGCTGTTGTTGGGCAATTAAAAAAGTGTGATCTAGCGATTAATTCTTCGCCCTCAACTTTTCGATGTATTAACAAATTAATATGTTTATAGTTCCCTTTCAAGGAAAAAATGGACAAAAACTCATTATTTTTTGTGGTTTCTCAGGGCGCAGAAATTACGCCGGAAGACTTCCACCGGGCATTTCTTGCTCAGAAACTGGCGGCACCGATTTAAACTCTTTAGATGTCTTTACAGGACATTTCTGGCATGGTGTCCTCACGAATTAATTCCCAACATTATATTCCATTTTCACTTTCAGGAAAAAAGAATTCTCGTATTTACTGTCAAATAGCTGGTTATTGTCGACATCGTATAATTCCAGCCTGCGATAAAAACTCCTGCCGGCATTGATACTCAAATCCAGACCTTTATAGATATTGAATCCTATTGACGGCCCGGCGTTGAGAATTGAATACTTGATTCGTCCTCCCTGGAGCGAACTGCCATCCTCGAGGCTAATATTCTCGCCGATACGGAAGTGGGCCCCGGTAACCTTGGCTTCGATCCCGCCCCTTATTCGAGGGCTGATCAGATACCATAATTCCAGTTTTTGAGGAATATCAAATTTGAATCGCCAGTTATCCCCTGGTTTCCAGTTCAGCCTGAACACGGGGAGAACTTTTTCATCTCCGAAATCATCCGAATAACCAGCTCCAATGCCATAAGAAAATCTGCCGTTGACGTTTTTCTCGAATATGAACCCGGCTCGCAATCGGATATGCTCCGAGGTAATCCCTATGAAATCGCTGTGCATACTGGGCTGAAGCAGGAATGCAAACTGCCATCTGGGGGAAATCCTCTGAATAAATACAAGGCCATATTTGATGCTGTAAAGATATTCCGGACGATAGATCTGGCCGGCTAAACTCACCTGGTCATAGGACTGATGCAGCCACCTGAATGTCAGGAAATGCAGGAGCATCGTATTCTGTCCCGAGAGCAGTACCGGAATTGCCAGCTTGGCAGTGAAGGTCTGCTGGGCAACTTTCAACTCCTCCTCTTCCACTCCGGTCAAATCAATTTCAGCCTCCGGTACAATTTCATAGCTGAATGAGACCAGCTCCAGTCCTTCGGCAGATATATAACTGAATAAGATCAGCAGATCAGCGATCAAGACTGAAAGCAGTATGCGGGAGCTGATTTTCAAACAGAAGTCCTTTTCAATATTTTTAATAGAACTTATATGCTTTTTTCAAAAATTACAAGCTGATTGCTATTAAAATAGAGACGGTCTATCAATGGTTCCGGCTTGAGCATTTAAACTTCATAAAACTCTCAAAAAATCCCTTAAAGTTGATGTATTTTTACCGTATAATACTTAAGGAGGAGTGAATTTGTTGACTTACGCACTTGGCTCAAAGGCTTGCCGTTCGGGCTGCCGGATTTAAACACTAATTACTGTAGAATAAATGCGAAAGACCCTGATAATATCGATATTTATTCTCTTATCCGCGGCTATAGTCTTATGGTCAGCGGTTCCGACAACACTTAATGACTTTTTCTTCCCCGGTTCACAGCCAAATCAGTCCGGGAATTTTGAAACTCCGGATAAATGTGACAACTGCCATGGAGGATATGATAAAGCGGTGGAGCCCGCTTTTGGATGGCGTGGGAGCATGATGTCGCAGGCCGCCAGAGACCCGCTTTTCTATGCCAGTATGACCATCGCCAATCAGGATGCCCCCGAAAGTGGAGACCTGTGCATTCGCTGTCATTCTCCATCCGGATGGCTGGAGGGGAATTCTACTCCCACGGATGGCTCTGCGCTGACCAGCGCGGATCGTGAAAGCGTGCACTGCGACTTTTGCCACAAGATGGTTAAGCCCACTCAAATCGGGGTCAATCCTTATCCTGATGATTCGGCCTATACCGTGGAAACTTATGACCGCGACCAGATTTATCTCGCCACCCTGACAGATATTCCCGAGACTGAGGCAGATGGTATGTATATTGTCGATTCGGATAATGGTAAACGTGGACCCTTTGTGGATGCCGATCCAAATCATCAAAAATTTTATTCGCCATTCCATAGCGAGGCGGCCATCTGCGGGACCTGTCATGATGTTTCCAATCCAGCCTTCAGCAGGGATACGGCAGATAATTATGTACCAAATACATTTGATCAGCCCGCTCCCAGTTTTGATCCTTATGATCTTTTCCCGGTGGAGAGGACCTATAGTGAATGGCTGATGAGCGATTATAATTCGCCTTCGGGTGTATATGCGCCTCAATTTGGCGGTAACAAGGATACAGTCTCGACCTGTCAGGACTGCCATATGGCTGATACTACCGGTAAGGGCTGCAATAAAGCTCAGGCCCCAATCCGTGATGATCTGCCGCTGCATGACATGACCGGAGGAAATACATTTGTACCGCAGCTCATAGAGAGTGTGTTCCCGGGTGAAGCCGATCTCGAGGCCCTTGATTCAGGGATTGTACGCGCACGGAGGATGCTGCAAATGGCGGCCACTATGGATGTCACCGCCACACCTGAGGATACGTATTTTGATGTAAATGTTCATATTATCAATGAAACCGGCCACAAACTGCCCTCGGGTTATCCTGAAGGAAGGCGAATCTGGATCAATGTTCAGGCCTACAACAGCAATGATGATTTGATCTATGAATCCGGTGCCTACGATCTGGACAGCGGTATTTTGACTCTTGATGTTGATGCTAAGATATATGAGATAAAGCCCGGGATCTCCGGCAGCCTTTCACCTGTGGTGGGAATAGATGCTGACCCATCATTTCATTTTGTCCTGAACGATACCATTTACAAAGACAATCGGATTCCGCCGCGCGGATTTACCAATGCAGATTTCGAGATGATTCAATCCCAGCCAGTCGGTTATTCATACCCCGATGGCCAGTACTGGGATGATACTGAGTACCAGATACCCGGAGCAACGGCAAAGCTGGTGGTAAATCTGTATTATCAAACTACAAGCAAAGAGTATGTCGAATTCTTGCGGGATGAGAATATTACCGATGAATGGGGCAATACGATGTATAATCTCTGGGATACATATGGCAGATCGGCTCCGGAGCTCATGAATACCGATACTCTTCTGTTATCCCCCCTCGCCGGGAACGAACCGCCAGTGCTTGATTCAATCGGTCCGAAATCTGTTGATGAAGGATCTAATCTCAACTTTACCGTAACTGCCAGCGATCCGGATGGCACAATTCCTGATTTGACAACCTCGACATTGCCCGATGGCGCAGGATTCACCGATCATGATGATGGAACCGGAACATTCGATTGGACGCCGACTTTCGATCAGGCTGACATTTATTCGGTAATCTTCTATGCCACCGATGATTCCGCAGCGGTTGATTCCGAGGTTGTGGAGATAACTGTCATTAATGTAAATCGAGCGCCGGTGCTTGGTTCGATAGGCGACAAGACTGTGGCGGAAGATGATACCCTGATTATTGAGATTTCGGCTACCGATCCGGATAACGATTCGCTGGCCTTCAGTGCTGATCCGATTCCTGCCAACGCAACCTTAGAGGACCACTATGATAACACCGCGACATTTACATTCATCCCGGATTTCAGCCAGGCAGGAGAGTACTCAATAACCTTTACCGTATACGACGCCGATTCAACTGACTCTGAATTGATAACTATCACAGTCACGAATACAAATCGTGCTCCGATCCTGGCGGAAATAGGCAGCCAGAACATAGGGGTTGATCAAAATCTCAACTTTGGCGTTTCCGCCTCCGATCCCGACAATGATTCCATAATCCTGAGCACCTCAACTTTGCCAGATAATGCCGGATTCACTGATAACGGTGATGGTACCGGGGTATTCGACTGGACTCCATCAAGCGCCCAGGTTGGGACCCATTATGTGACCTTCTATGCCGAGGATACCCTTGAAGCGGTCGATTCCGAAATTGTCGAAATCACGGTATTCGAAGGAAACCAGCCTCCGGTGCTGGATCCCATAGGCGACAAGACCGGTGTTGTGGACCAACTCCTAACCTTTGAAATAACCTCATCCGACCCGAACGGTGACAGCGTTGCCTTGAGTTATGAGAATTTGCCGGATGGAGCCACGTTCACTGAAAACGGGTATGACGACCAGCTTGGCAAGTATACGGCCACATTCTCATGGACGCCGGGTGATCAGCACGAGGGAGTTCATGAAAATATCCATTTCATCGCTGATGATGGTATTCTCACTGATGATGAATATATAAGCATTACAATCGAAGCATCCTATACTTGTGGTGATGCCAACTCCGACGGCTTGGTTAATGTAAGTGATGCGGTCTGGATTATTAATTATGTGTTCATCGGCGGCGATCCGCCCAATCCACTTGCAGCCGGTGAGGTTAATTGTGATAGTTCGGTCAATGTCAGCGATGCTGTCTGGATAGTCAATTATGTCTTCATTGGAGGAAACCAACCCTGTGATACCAATGGGGACGGTATCCCGGATTGTTGATAAAATCTCCAATCAAAAGAACGGTGTGCCATATCCCCAATGTTCTAAAAAAAGTATTCAGTACCTCTTTATTCTGCCTCAGGCATAGTCTTCGGTTTGGCGCTCTTGGAATAATTCATCTTCACCGGCGCCACCGCACCCCCTGAGACTATGAAGCTCATGGCCTCGTCAACAGTCCAGTTGGTATAGGTGACCTTATGGGCGGGAACGATTTCAAGATAGCCGGAGGTGGGATTGGGGGTGGTGGGGACATAAACTGCAGCCAGTTTCTCACCAGTATCGGAATCCTCCAGGGTCCGTGTCAGGAATCCCAGAGTCTTCATCTCGGGAGAGGGAAAATCGATCAGCACTACAGTCTGTGTACCATCCGGCCTGGCCTTGAAGGATTCGATCAATGTCTTAACTCCGCCATAGACAGTTTTAATTAATGGAATTTTCTCCATCAAAGCGTCGAACATATCCAGCATCTGTTTACCGATCACACGCGTGGCCAGAACTCCCAGGAGGTAGAATATCAGCACGATCAAGGCGATTGCCAGTATGCCTTCGATTATCGGATTGATTAGGATGTTCGCTATGGTCTCAGAAAACGGGGCGATCAGGGCTGCCAGGGCATTTATTACCGGTTCACCGATACCCGTCAGGATATCCAGTATAAATTTGACAACGACCCATGTGATAAGAATCGGAATTGCGGTCAGGAGACCTGTGATCACGAATTTCTTGAAACGGGAGTCGTGCTTCTTTTTCTCCTCTTCGGTCTTAAATGCAGTTTCAACCATGGTACTATTTTATTATCCGACAGGACGCTTNNGCCTTTCTTATCGTAATAGCGCTGGTGATATTCCTCGGCCCGGTAGAATTCTCTCGCACGTTCTATCTCCGTTACTATCTTCTTCTTATACTTACCGCTGGAGCTGAGCTCATCTCTTGACTTCAGTGCTTTTTCCCTTTGTTCTTCACTATGGTAGAAGATTGCTGACCTGTACTGCTTACCAATATCCAGACCCTGGCGATTTTTCGAAGTGGGATCATGCATCTCCCAGAAAGCATTCAGCAGATCCTCATAAGATACGACATTTGGATCAAATTCGACCTGCACCGATTCCGCATGCCCGGTTTTTCCGGAACAGACATCCCGGTAGGATGGCTTCTCGTAGTCGCCGCCGGTGTAACCGACCTGCGTATTTATAACGCCGTTTATTTTTCTGAAGGCCGCTTCAATGCCCCAGAAGCATCCGGCCGCAAAAGTTGCTTTTTCTGACATATTAGCCTCCTAGAGTTGGTATAAATTAAAAACCGGCTTTGGACTTTTTCGTTCCCGGATTAAATTGGGCGTAACAATTACCCTTCGAAAGGTGTCTTAAGAGTAGATGGACAACAGAAATGATTTATTCTGGAAACTTGTCGAGCCAGAGCATTTAAAGGCCCGAGCCTTCTGCCGCAAGCTTGCGGGAAATCGGGATGAGGGTGATGATCTCTACCAGGACGGTCTTGTTAAAGCGCTGACAGGACTTGCGAAGCTTCGGGATCAGAACTCCTTCCGTCCCTGGCTCTATCGGATAATTGTCAATACCTTCAGGAGCCGTTCGCGCGCATCATTCTGGAAGAGATTTGCTTCACTGGATGAAAAGGCCCTGAAAATCCCTGATAATTTCGATCTTGCCGCGGCAGAAGCTGTTAAACGAAGGCTCAGGGTGGCACTCAAATCGCTCGATCCCGAAAATCATGCACTAGTAATTCTGCATGATGTTGAAGGCTGGAGTATGAAA
>JAABVY010000013.1:0-186 GCA_011777135.1 Candidatus Zixiibacteriota bacterium
AAACTATTAGTGTAGTACTTATCTAAGACTTTATCTGTATCCTTGCGTTCATAATTATTATATAATCAATACTCCTGGGAGCATCAAACGGTAGATTGGCGGATAATCTTTCCCGGCAGGAAAAAAATAAACAAAAAGGTTTTAGAAACTAGATATGGCGAAAAGAATTCCAACTCCAACTGAATC
>JAABVY010000013.1:300-2447 GCA_011777135.1 Candidatus Zixiibacteriota bacterium
TGCATTGTTGGCAGATACTGCTGGACTTCAGGTTGTGGGGCAGATTACACAGAACCTGACAGCACCAAATCCGAAAACGTTTATTGGATCCGGGAAAGTAGAGGAAGTAATTGCATTAGCAAAGGACACTGCGGCTGATCTTATCATCTTTGATGATGAATTAAACCCCCGCCACCAGAGAGAATTGGAACGGATTGTGTCAGATGATATCCGAGTCATAGATCGTACCGCCTTGATTCTGGACATCTTTGCCCAGCATGCAAGCACCCGGGAAGGCTCGCTCCAGGTGGAGCTCGCCCAATACGAATATCGCTTGCCACGACTGACAAGAGCATGGACTCACCTTGCGCGTCAGGCTGGCGGAGGTAGTGGACGAGCAGGAGTGGGTGGTGTCGGTTTGAGGGGACCGGGTGAAACCCAGCTGGAGGTTGACCGGCGTGAAATTAACCGGCGAATTGATCAGCTTAAATCTGAATTGGAAAAAGTACGCGCTCACCGTCAGAGATACCGCACAAAACGGAAAAAATCACAACTGCCGATTGTTGCTTTAGTAGGCTATACAAATGCCGGCAAATCGACCCTGCTAAATCAGCTCTCAGAAGCCGATGTTTACGTTGCAGATAAACTTTTTGCTACTCTTGATCCCACAACCAGAAGAGTCGAATTACCCGATGGCAACATAGTATTGTTTACGGATACCGTTGGGTTTATTCAAAAATTGCCCACCAGTCTGATTGCCGCCTTCCAGGCAACTCTGGAAGAAATCGGGGAGGCAGATTTACTTTTACATATCATGGACATTACTCACCCTAATGTGCGATCACATGCTCGTGCAGTACACGATACACTGAGCGAGATTGAGGCGGATCATATTCCCGAGGTATCAGTCCTCAACAAAGTTGATCGACTTGCAGACCATCAGAGTGCAATTCAGGCATTAAGTGGATTTCCAAATGCCGTGGCGATCTCGGCACTTCATGGTATCGGGATCGATAAATTATTAGAAAAAGTGATGAGTAAGCTCTATGAATCTCACAAGGAGATTTCTGTCTATTTGCCGTATAGTGAAGGAAAGATGATCAATCTTTTTCATGAAGAAGGCATTGTCGATGAGGTTGCACATGTGGATGGTGGGGTTCAAATACGTGGGAGAATTCCGGGAAGGATTGAGGCACTTTTCAATGCTTATCAGAAGAAGAACCCGGAAAAACCTAATTAAATTGGTGAGCACCATATTAATCAATAAGACTAATATCTGATTTGTGTATATTGATTAAAGAATTGAATAGGACTGCTCGCGTCGATCTGAGCAGTCCTTATATATTACCTTCAGGTAGTATTACCCCCACATGTTAGCCAAAACGCTTGTAATTCGCTTACCGGTGAAGAGTTGGTCCAGATTGGAGGATTTCCTCAGGTGCTTCATCTTTAAATTTCTTGAAATTTTCAATAAACCTGGCTGCTAGCTGACGATACTTGTCATCATATGCTTTTTTACTTGGCCATGATTCAGCAGGATAAAGGACCCTCTCGGGGATCCCCGGGCAGGATTTCGGTACCTCGAATCCGAAGATTGGGTCTCTATAATATTCTACGTCAAGTAGGGTGCCATCCAGCGCAGCACTCAAGAGAGTTCGCGTATATTGAATGCTGATGCGTTTACCAACACCGTAAGGTCCCCCTACCCAACCGGTATTAAGAAGCCATGTATTTACGTTATAGCGTTCGATTTTTTTCTTAAGAATGTCAGCATATTTTGCCGGGTGGTGGACCATGAAGGGAGCGCCGAAGCAGGCGCTGAACGTGATTTCCGGTTCTTCTCCAAGTCCGACTTCCGTGCCTCCCACTTTCGATGTATACCCAGAGATAAAATGATATAAAGCCTGGTCTGATGTCAGCCTGGCAATCGGAGGCATCACCCCGGAAGCATCACAGGTTAGAAAAATGATGTTTGAAGGATGACCACCCATCCCATCTTCCAATGCGTTAGCAATAAAATGCAGCGGATAAGATGCCCGGGTATTCTCTGTGATTTCATCATCATCCAGGTCAATGTTGCGAGTAACTGGATCGTAAATGACATTCTCAAGGATCGATCCAAATCTTTGCGTGGAAGCAAAGATTTCCGGCTCTGCAGTCGGAGAAAG
>JAABVY010000326.1 GCA_011777135.1 Candidatus Zixiibacteriota bacterium
GATGGGGAGATAAATGAGGATATTCCCGATAGTATCTTTATGCCGCCGGTGAAGGAGATAGATAAATTCAAATTTTCCAATAATGCCGACTCAAGTGCGCTCGAATTCAAATTGAATATTCACCATATCTATGTGCCCGTGCATGTCAATGGTGCAGGTCCTTTCTGGTTCCTTCTCGATTCCGGGGCGGGCATGACTATTCTCGAGAAACGTATTGCCGACTCCCTGGGAATGGAGGATGCAGGTAATCTGCCGGCGGTAGGAGTTGGCGGTATCGATGTCGGTAATTTTGTCAAAGTCGACAGTCTGAAAATCGGCAACGTCACTCTATATGATTTCGCCGCAGGCGCTCTCGATTTTAGCTTTGCCGAGGAGATGCTGGTCGAGCCGATTCAGGGAATTCTGGGCTATGATCTTTTTTCCAGCCTGATTGTCGATATAGATTATCCGGCAAATATAATTACCATCTACAATCCGAAAGCGGGAATCTATCCCGGACGGGCTGATACTTTGCAGCTGGAGATCGAGTCCAATCATCCGGTTATCAAAGCCGTCGTTAATGATTCCATCGAAGGCAGATTTCGCTTTGATACCGGAAGCCAGAACTTCCTTGATCTGAATAGCCCGTTTGTCAAGAAGTACAAACTTCTGGACCAGGTAGAAAAAGAACTCGGCACATTTCCAATAATGGGCATAGGCGGCGAATCGGAATCGACGCTCGCAATCCTGCCCTCATTTACGATCGGCAAATACCGGCTGGATGACCTGATTACAGGGTTCAACCTGATGGAAAGTGGAATCCTGGCGGCTGAGCATATTGACGGTAATGTCGGCGGAGGCTTGATGAAATGGTTCGCTCTCGGATTCGATTATCCGGATAAGAAACTCTATCTCACGAAAGTCGCCGAAGATGACACCGGAGATGGTATTATCTCAACCGGAATGATAATCAAGTCTGAAGGAGACGGTTTTGTGGTGTACAGGATTATTAAAGGAACTCCTGCAGCTGAATCAGGATTACAAGAGAATGACAGGCTTATTGCGGTTAATGGTACCAATGTGAACGGTATGAATTTTGATGATGTTTATGATATGCTTGATGGCGAAGAGGGAGATATCGTTACTATCCGGTATGAAAGAGATGGGCAGGAATCTCAGGTGGAACTGAAGCTCGAAGATATAACTGAGCAGGAAGAGAATTAATTCTTGCGATTAATTTTATCAATATAAGGCAGGTGAATAGATTGAAAAATATAATATTGATCATATTGTTTCTAATGTCGGCGGTCAGCCTTTCAGCTGCTGATCTTGACGGAATATCTTATGCTGGAATCAAAATCGGCGTTGGCCATACTAATCAGGATACCCCCGATGAACAATATATAGATTATAGAATCAGCTCGGATCAGAATGGTTTTCATACTGA
The DNA here is from genome assembly GCA_011777135.1 of Candidatus Zixiibacteriota bacterium. Classification (GTDB taxonomy): domain Bacteria; phylum Zixibacteria; class MSB-5A5; order JAABVY01; family JAABVY01; genus JAABVY01. The sequence continues at coordinate 1,427 of JAABVY010000326.1, forward strand.
AGTGTTCTTCAACTGGCATGTTTTCAATGAATTCGCTCTGGATATCGGATTCTCGGTCATTAATCGGGGAGAATTCAGATGGCTGGTGGAAGGTGTGGGCAATTTTTTTGGGACGATCAATCTATATCCTATTGATGCCGGTGTGAAGATCAAGCCGCTGGCAAGTCAATTGAGCGATAATTATCAGCCCTGGATAGCGGGCGGCGGATCGTTAATAGTGGGACGCGGTGTTGTCGAGGGCGGTTCAATTTTGAATCCCTATGTTTACATAGACCGCGATTCTGAAAGCGCAACCACGCTGGGATGGTGGGTAGGCGCGGGCTTTGATTCATTTGTTTCGACCACCATTGGCCTGACCGGATCGGTTAAATATCACAAGATGGACTTTAGTAAAGCCATTGGAGGATATTTAGACCATAGCGGTTACCAGATAGCATTTGGAATNNCGACCACCATTGGCCTGACCGGATCGGTTAAATATCACAAGATGGACTTCAATAACGCCATTGGAGGATTTTTAGACCATAGCGGTTACCAGATAGCATTTGGAATAGCATACATAATCAGGACGAATAATGAATAAAAAAAGGAGCGTGCAATGGGAGTAAAAGTAGCAATTAACGGATTTGGCAGAATAGGACGAATGGTCATGCGATCGGCCTTCAAAAATGGATCCGATCTTGAATTTGTGGCTGTCAACGATCTGGTTGATCCGAAGTCATTGGCCTATCTTTTCAAATACGATTCGGTCTACGGCGTATATCCAGGCGAGGTCAAGGCGGATGACAATTCTATTACGATTGACGGCAAAAAGATAAAAGTTACCGGGATTAAGAATCCGGCCGAACTTCCACATAAAGATATGGGAGTGGATCTGGTGGTCGAATCGACCGGGCTTTTTCGCAAGAAAGCTGATGCCCAGAAGCATATCGATGCCGGCGCCAAAAAAGTGCTCATCTCGGCTCCGCCCAAGGATGAGGTGGATGGCAATTTTGTGCTTGGCGTAAATGACGAAGGTTATGACAAGAAAAATCATAACATCATAAGCATCGGGTCATGCACCACAAACGGTCTGGCTCCGATTGTCAAAGTTTTGAATGATAATTTTGAAATCGAGCATGCATTCATGACAACTATCCATTCATATACATCCAGCCAGAATATTGTTGACGGTCCCCACAAGGATTTGCGCCGTGCACGTGCCGCCGCTGTGAACATGCTGCCGACCACTACCGGCGCCGCAAAAGCGATCAGCAAAATTATCCCGGAGGTGGAAGGCAAGATTGACGGCATGGCGATACGTGTCCCCACACCATGCGGATCACTGATCGATCTGGCGGCTGTGGTGAAGAAGGATGCTACAGCCGAGTCAATCAATGAAGCTTTCAAGAAAGCTGCATCAGCGGCCCCATTGAAGGGAATACTGAAATATGAAACGGACCCAATTGTACTTACCGATATAATCGGAAACAACCACTCCACCATCTTCGATTCTGAGCAGACACGGGTAATCGGCAAAACACTGGTGAAGCTGTATAGCTGGTATGATAATGAATGGGGCTTCTCTACACGCATGTGGCAGATGCTCGAAAAGATGCTGTAAAAAATTTATTGTTATTAAGCCATTAAATTATTTGTGGCGTCGGGTCCTGATCCTGAGTTTTCTGGATTGTGACCCGACGCATTTTTTTACCCTGTCTCACATTTATTGATTTTCTTCTTCATATAACAAACGTGCAGATCAAAAATAATCCTTGTTTTTTTGAAATCCGCATTTTTATTATCACATCGTTCGATGAACATTAATCCATTATTATGGTTAGATCAATAAAGAGAATGATTAACCAAAAGTTTGGAGGCATTATGAATAAACTGACGATAGACGACCTTGATATCAAAGGCAAAAGGGTGCTGGTTAGAGTGGATTTCAATGTTCCTATCGAAGACGGCAAAGTTGCCAATGACAATCGAATTGTGGCGTCCCTGCCGACGATTAAGAAAATACTGGAATCGGGCGGGTCGGCGGTTTTGATGTCCCATCTGGGACGTCCCAAGGGAAAACCCGATCCCACAATGAGCCTTAAGCCGGTGGCATATAATCTCTCTCAGCATCTGGACAAACCTGTTAACTTTGCAGATGACTGTATTAGCGAGGATGCTTTGAGGCAGGCTGAGGAATTGAAGCCGGGAGAAGTCCTTCTGCTCGAAAATCTTCGCTTCCATGAAGGCGAGAAGGGGAACGATCCGGATTTTGCCGAGAAGCTCTCAAAGCTCGGCGAGCTTTATGTGGATGATGCTTTCGGAACAGCCCACCGTGCGCATGCCTCGACTGAAGGTGTAACCAAATACTTCGAGAAGGCCGCAGCGGGTTATTTGATGGTCAAGGAAATCGAATATCTAGGGCACGCTGTTGAAAATCCTGAACGTCCCATGGCAGCTATTCTCGGAGGAGCCAAGATTTCCGGCAAAATCGATGTGATCAATAATCTAATTGAAAAAGTGGAGAAGATCTTCATAGGGGGTGGCATGGCCTTTACGTTTTTCAAGGCCCAGGGTCTTGAAATCGGCAAATCTCTTCTGGAGGAGGATCGGGTCGAGATGGCCGAAAAGTTATTGAAGAAAGCTCAGTCCAAAGAGATAGAGATATCGCTGCCTGTCGATGTAGTCTGCGCCAAGGATTTGAGCAAGGATGCTGAGACGAAGACCGTTCCCGTGGATCAGATTCCATCCAACATGGCCGGATACGACATCGGTCCGGAAACACTGAAAAAATACAAGCAGGATTTGAGTGACTGCAAGACCATAGTCTGGAATGGGCCCATGGGCGTATTTGAAAAAGAAAAATTCGCAAAAGGCACGGTCGAACTGGCCAAAGCCCTGGCCGAGCTCACTTCCAACGGCGCCACGACTATCATTGGCGGCGGCGACTCAGCTTCAGCTGTAAAAAAAGCCGGAGTGGGCGGCAAGCTCTCACATATTTCCACCGGCGGCGGAGCCTCGCTTGAATTTCTGGAAGGAAAAACCCTGCCCGGACTGGCAGCATTGACCGATAAATAAAAAGGGAGAAAATCATGCGGAAAAAATTGATTGCCGGAAACTGGAAGATGTATAAGACTGATGAGGAAGCCGAAAGGCTGGCCTCGGGTATTGCCGACGGCTTTGATGGTTCGGAAAAGGCCGATGTGCTCCTCTGCCCGCCTTTTACTTCGATCAAGACAGTGATTGAAGCGGTTGAAGGTTCGCCGATTTCTGTCGGCGGGCAGAATATGGGCTGGGAAAAAGAAGGAGCATTTACAGGTGAGATTTCGCCCGAGATGTTATTGACATTGGGGTGCGAATATGTTATTATAGGCCACTCGGAGCGCAGGCAATACTTCTCCGAGGATGACCGGTTGATCGGAAAAAAATGTCAACTGGCCTTATCGTCAGGGCTGAAACCAATCGTATGTGTTGGGGAGCAGCTCGAAGAAAGAGAAGCCGATAAAACCGAGGAGGTAATCAGAACTCAGGTAGAAGGTTTTTCTGCCGAAGTTGATTATAGCCGGGTAGAGAAAATTGTGATAGCCTACGAGCCTGTCTGGGCGATCGGTACAGGAAAAACCGCCACTCCGGACCAGGCTGTTGAGGTCCATAAGCTTATACGCAAAATCTGGCAGGAGAAATATGACAGGCAGATTGCAGATGGACTCCAGATTTTGTACGGCGGCTCGGTAAAACCGGAAAATTCGGATGACTTACTTGGCGAAGAGGAGATTGACGGCGCTCTTATTGGTGGAGCTTCGCTTTCAAAAGATAAATTCTTAAAAATCATACAATCAGCGACCTGAGGAGGAAGCTTTTGTTCAGTATT
>JAABVY010000243.1:0-204 GCA_011777135.1 Candidatus Zixiibacteriota bacterium
GGCAAAAACATCATATTAAATATATTTCTCAGTCTTGATACCTCAGTCTGTGCGGCATCGACCCGGCGATTTAACAAGGAGGCCGCTGAATCTCCTGATACAGTGGTACTCTGCATATCAGCAGACCTGCCCTTTGCCCATAAGCGTTTTTGCGAGGCAGAGGGTCTCAACGATGTAATACCGCTGTCAGTTTTCCGCGCGCCG
>JAABVY010000243.1:347-512 GCA_011777135.1 Candidatus Zixiibacteriota bacterium
CCTGCTTGTGCTGTCGCAGCTGACTGGCTAACAGCAACAAAAAAAGGAGGAATTAGAATGGAGCAGGTTATGCAAATCAGTAAGTCAGACTTGGCAGGCGCCCGGGATACCGGTAACAGGGAGTACCTTGAGTCAACCTTTCAGAAGGCTGAAGATGTCATCAGA
>JAABVY010000243.1:677-1051 GCA_011777135.1 Candidatus Zixiibacteriota bacterium
CTGTTAACTGCAGAAAACATAAGTCTTTGTTTTAGCGCTAACCGCCTTAAAATACAGGAACACCTGTCATGAAACTATACAGGATTCTCCCCGGCCAGGATGATGAAACATTTTACAAAAGAGTTTGCGAAAAACTCATTAACGGCTGGGACTGTATGGCAGCCCGACCCTGACCTTCAATGAAGCAAATGTTATTGCCGGCCTGGGTCTTCTAAAAGAGGCTGAAGGGGACTATTTTGACTCGATAAACCTAAAAGAAATGTAAATTAAACTTTTTTTGCCAGCCGGGAGATCCTCAAACCCCCTGAGGCGTCGGCCAATATTTTGAAATCCTTGAAGAATCATGACTTTTTCCTGCAAAAACTTTGATTTCA
>JAABVY010000243.1:1072-1369 GCA_011777135.1 Candidatus Zixiibacteriota bacterium
AAGACTGCCTGAAGCTCAATTCGGAATGTATTCCGGGCAGGCCCGGCTGTGTCCTGATTGGAAAGGTTACATTCAGCGAGGATATTGAAAAAAGGCTGAAAGATCTCGAAACCGAAAGGTCAAAGAAAAAGAAACGCCATAGATAACCTGGAGGTACTGCTTAACACGTTTGACTATATATCCCTTTAGCCGCAGCATCCAGAGCCTGATATTTCTGCTGATTGTCTCCCTGCCATACCAATGTAATTTTAGCTTGACATCTGTCGATTCAATTTTAGATTTTTACTTATAGAGAAA
>JAABVY010000243.1:1374-2447 GCA_011777135.1 Candidatus Zixiibacteriota bacterium
AGATTTTTAATTATAGAGAAATAAGACAAGATGTGAGTCTGCCTTTTGAATGAGGAGGATTCTCCAATGGAAGAGGCACATTTGAAAGAGCCGCTATAGGGCCTCCGGAAGAACATATGCTGTTCTTTACGGAGGCTTTTTGTTTTTTGTGCCGCGCAAAAATCGGCTGGAGCATACATGTAGCGTAACCATCAGATTATTTTTCTTAGTAAAGGGGGGAGATGCCATGACAGTTGGGAATTTCTGCAACCGTGAAATCATAGTTGCCGGTAGTGACAGCAGCATAAAGGAAATAGCCAAGCTCATGCGGCACCATCATGTAGGAGATGTTGTCATAGTTGCCGGTGCAGGAAATAAGGCAAGACCAATCGGCATTCTGACCGACCGGGATATNNCTGACCGACCGGGATATTGTTGTAGAGCTCATTGCCTGCGATGTGGAGCTTGACTCTGTAGCTGCCGGAGATGTCATGAGTTACGAACTGGTAACAGCAAAAGAGGATGACTCTATCTGGGATACCCTGCAGCGTATGCGTGCCAAGGGTATACGCAGAGTGGTCGTGGTTAATGATCAGGGTAAACTGGAAGGGATCCTGTCGGTTGATGATCTGCTGGAGTTGTTTGCCGAAGAGTTGAACCTGCTTGCCAAAATACCGTTCCGTGAACAGTTGATTGAAGCTGCCATAAGATCATGACAGCAAAAGTCAGGTGTGAATATATATCCTGGTCCCGCTTTTACAGGCTGTCGCGTATACTTGCCACTATCATCCATGATTCCGGGTTTAAACCCGATATCATAATAGCGATAGGCAGAGGCGGCTATATGCCGGCCCGAATCATTTCAGACTTTCTGCATATTATGAATATGACTGCCTTTAAAATAGAGCATTATCGCGGTACAGAGAAAAAACCGGCGGCACTGATACGATATCCTCTCAGTGAGGGTGTGTCCGGGCAAAAGGTGCTGCTGGTTGATGATGTCTGCGATACAGGTGACACCTTTGAACTGGCAGAAAAACATGTTGAGGAACGTATGCAGCCGGAAGAAATCAGATCTGCGGTCATGCACTTCA
>JAABVY010000012.1:0-15801 GCA_011777135.1 Candidatus Zixiibacteriota bacterium
TTCCGGGATTCCTGGCCCCTGATTACCTCTCCGGGCGGAGCGCTGGAGGGAAATCTTAGTATCAGGACTCTTCCCTGCTCGCTGTCCTCATAGTAATAGTCAATATCGACAACATCTGAATTGAGGTCTGCAATCGAGACTTCAGGGAATAGTTCGAGAGGCATTAATTCGATACTGCTCAAGTCCAGTTCTTTGTCCTTTAGCGGAAAATCCGAAATAACCAGATTGACTCCTTGAGCGGTATTCACAAGCCGCATCGACAGTGGTGAATCAGGACGCCATTCCTTATCGACCCATGATAATACATGTGTGAGGATTTTCACCACCTGGTCGGTCGAAAGATCCAATGCGCCGTTGCGGGCGGCAGCAAGATCGAACCTGATGGATGGCTTTTGTTTCAGATGATAAATATTTTTTTCGGGTGCCCCCTCCGGATAAGCGATCGATTTGATTGCGCTTTCAAGAGTATTTACTTCTTCGGCCCTGGGCCTGCCTGTCTGAATTTTCTCCTGCAGGTTTTTTATCATCTGCCCGGCATCATAAGTCTCTTCTATGACATGTTTGAGGTTTTCCAGCACACGCTCACGTCCGGAAAAAGATTCCCGCTTAAGGCTGACATCCACAAGCTGAGCATTCCCCAGAATGCCCGTCAGTATATTATTTAGATTGTTGAGCTCATTGAATTTGAGATCTTCAGCCCTGCCTGCTAAAACCGGCGCCTTCTTCTCGTCATAAACAACCAACTGTATCGCGATCGCTTTGGAAAGAGCTTTGATCTTCTCAAGATCATCCTGCTTCAGATCAGGACGCCGGGGATCAATCTCGAACAGGCAGACATATTTTCCGTCGTTCCGTTGAAGGGGCATGATCAATGTCCGCTCCACATCTCCATTCGACTCTGTTTTAACCAGGAGCGACTTATTTTGATCGACAGCCCGGCGCAGATGTTCTTTTATCTGACGCGATTGTCCTATCAGGCCGGAACCAGGTAAGACAGGAACCGGATTGCTGCCAGAGAGACGATAAATCTCGACATTCTCGATTCCCAGATATTCTGAAGAGTACCTGGTGAGAGATTTAATCAGCACCTCAGGACTGCCGGAACGCCCGCATATATCCAGTAGGCCGGAGATGTATAGCTGTGACTTTTTTGATTTCCTGGTCACCAGCGAGGCCTCCCGCAATTCGCGTTCCAGGCGTAGTGAGGCCACGGCCGGTCCGAGAATATTAGCTGCGGAATTAATCAACTGTGTTGTTTCGGTGGAATAGAAATAGGAATCCTCTGAAAACAGTGCCGCCACTCCAAAGGAACCGTTCCTTCCCACTAACGGCACGGCGACGGCCGATTTATAATCTGAATCAGAAAGCAGTGACGAGGTGGCGCTGTCGGCGTTAGCTATATTACCGATGACATGCGGACGGCTGCTCTTCTGGGACCTGAAAAAGATCGAACCATCGTTCTCAATACTTTCTAGTTTCTTTTCGAGCTGACGCGGAAGGTCGCGGTGAGCGGCCAGGACGAGCTGTTTGCGTTTCGGATTATAAATGAATATGCATCCAGCATTGGAATCTGTACCGCGCACCAGCTCCCTGACGGAGAAATTCACAAGTTCGATCAACGAGAGGGACTGGCTGGCGGTCTCCCTGATAATATCCAGCAGGACGAACCTGTCCTGTCTCTTTTGCTCATGAATACGCTCCTTGTAAAAACTCAGGACTGAAACCAGAAAAGTAACCAGGACGAACACAAGACCCAGGAGCCGCAAAGCATGTGCAAATCCGTCAGCATAAATCGCGACCGATGGCACAAATAGCTGTGCAAAGGATCTGACCGAAAAAGCGGCCTCGATCGCCCCGCCGATAATAATCAAGATGAAACCGGCCAGCATCCATCCCCATCTTCTGAAACCGGCCATCAAAAAACGCTCCGAAAATAGCAGCGTCAATACAGCAAATGCCGCTGCGATAAACATCTCGATAATTAAGTATGTTGTGCTCATATTCTATTCCTGCCAATTAATGATTTCTCCCACCAAAGTGGAATAACTTGATGAGATTATCTTTACATCAACAAACTCGCCGATATGTTCCGCCCCTCCTCTAACCACCACATTCAGCCCACCATCATTTTTGCCGCGTGCATCATCTCTCGATTGTTTGGCGGGCTGCTCCAGAAGCACAGTCTGAACCGAACCGATATGAGAGGCCATCTTCTTTTCCGCTATTTTTATTTTCTTCTGTATCTGGATTAATCTGTCCAGACGCGAGAGCTTAGTCTCTTCCGGGACATCATCACCGAATTTCTCGGCCCTCGTCCCGCTGCGTACAGAATACCTGAACATAAACGCCGAATCATATTCGATCTCTTCCACCATATCCAGTGTACGCCTGAAATCATCCTCGCTTTCACCAGGAAATCCGACAATAAGATCTGTAGTTATGACTACCTCCGGAACCGCCTCCCGCAATTTCCTGATCTTCTGCAGGTATTGAGCAGAGGTGTACTTGCGGTTCATCTTCTTGAGTATGACATCCGATCCTGATTGAAGAGGCAGATGAATTCCCTTGCAAATCCTGTCGTCAGAAGCCATTACATCAATCAGTCTTTCAGAGAAATCCTTGGGATGGGAGGTCAGAAATCTGATCCTGGGAATCTCTGTGTTTTCCAGCACATATTCCAATAGAATCGGGAAGTCTATCGATTCATTTTTGTATGAATTTACATTCTGTCCCAAAAGCCAGATTTCCCGGCGGCCTCTTTCATCCAACCTGTTTATCTCTTCCGCAATTCTTTCCGGCGGACGGCATCGCTCACGTCCGCGCACATAGGGGACAATGCAATATGAACAGTAATTGTCACAGCCCCTCATAATGGTAACATAATCGGATAGGCTTTTTCCCGACGGCCTGGATTCATATTCGAAAGGTTCTTCCCGGCAGGATATATCAACGACCTGACCGCCGTTGCCGGACTTCAAGATTTCGGCAATTTTATAAAAGCTGTCGGTACCCAGAACATATTTAACACCCTTATTGATAGCCAGCAGCTCATCCCCCATGCGCTGGGCCATGCACCCAATGACAGCTATTTCTCGGGACCTGCGGGCGGAACTGACGCTCCTGATCCGTCCCAGGGCGCGCTCCTCGGCATGCTGCCGAACGGAACAGGTGTTCAAAATAACGATATCAGCCCTGCTTTCGCTTTCTGTCTTCTCGAATCCGGCCGCTGTCAAAAGAGATTCCACAAGATGGGAATCATATTCATTCATCTGACAGCCGTATGTCTCCAGGTAAAATTTCTTTTTTTCCATTTCAAGTCCCGGGAGGAAGTCAAATGCGAGTAAACTCTTATTGCTATCCGGGTAAAACCTGTCTAATTCTTTTTCTGTTTTCTGAACTGTTTCAAAATCATGCTTATACCGATCAGAATCAAAGCAAACGATATAAACCAGCCCCAGAAATTGCCATGAATCACGCCCAGATTCTTGAGCAGAAATATGATCCCGATCAGTAGAATTAAATTGCCCAAAAACATACGCTCAAGATAAGATGTTTTATTTGGGGAGCAACTCAAAAATTGAGCTTTCGGCAGCGGGAACGCCCCTAAACAGAAAAGGGGTCATGCAAGACCCCTTGAGTATTGGTTTATGTCATTATCCGGGATCAGCAATCTCCTGGGGCGTTTCCGCCCACAAAGACATAATTTATGATCCAGACCCCATCTGAGACATTAACGTTCGAGTCGCAATTTGCGTCACCCACTTCCATTACCGGCTGCGGAGGAGCTCCGCCCACGAAGACATAGTTAATGATATATACGGCATCGGAAACATTTACGAGCCCGTCGAAATTGGCGTCTCCAATCAGCGGTATATATTCGAGAGTAGTTAAAGTCTGGGTAAGCGTATCGACTTTGGTCGGGAAACCTGAATCCTCGACCCTGACCTTGAAATTAAAAGTACCATGTGTAAGAGGGGTTCCAAGCACCTTACCATCAGGATATAGCGCAACACCGTTAGGGAGGCTTCCCCCCACTTTGTAATAGATGAGTGGAGGTGTGCCTCCCCGGGCTATTACTGAGTCTTCATACTCCTGATACTGGTGGGCAGTATCGAGGGGATATTTTATTAGATTAAGCCCATAAGCTTCAAGGCTTGCGCTTTTCAAGATCCAGTTATCAGCATCCAGCCAAAAGAGATATGGATCGCCCGCCAAGTCATCCAGGTACACTATAAAATCCTGCTCCCTCCGATCATTGTATATCCTGGCAGTATGATACTCATATCCGTCATAGAAGCTCAGATCAATCGGCATATCGAACACCTGCGGTTCACTGACCTGGACCTGTCGCAGGTGAAGATAAACAATGTAATCTCCCGGCTGATATTCTTCATAGATATATGAATGTTTATATTGAGGATAATACTCGCCAAAAATCCAATCTTCGAAAAACTCCGTCAAGCGGGAGTCCCCGGAAACCTCAATACATAAATCTCGGAACTGCTCGGTAGTAATGGTCTTCCACTTATAACGAGGATCATCGTAATAGGTCGTCAGAATCTCAAAGAAAGTACTGTCGCCAACCCAGTTCCGCAGCATATGCAGGACCCAGGCGCCTTTGTCGTAAACTCGCGAGGTGAATATCGACCAGACTGAGCTTGTGTCCTGGCACCAGATTGTACCTCCGCCGGAGTAAAACAGATCGTCCATATATGTATGGTAAAATATATCCCCCTGAGTGGTCTCAAACCACAGCGCTTCGGAATATCTCGCAAAGCCCTCATTCAGCCAAATCTCATGCCAGTTCTCGCAGGTGATCATATCTCCCCACCATTGATGGGCGAGCTCATGTGCTATAATGCTCTGATAATAAGCGCTGGAGCTGATGGAGGTATTGGTTTGATGTTCCATGGCACCGCCCCAGCCAAAATGGAGCATCCCATATTTCTCATCGACAAATGGATATTCTCCGAAAATGGCCGAGAGACTATCGAGCATGTCAACTGTTACGGGAAAAGAGGCTACTGCTTGAGTATAATTCTCAGGATAGACATAAAAATTCACAGGCATGCTGTCTCCGGACTGGTAGACATACCAGTCACCAAATTCGACATAATTGGTAACCCCGATTGCAACCAGATAGGTAGAAATGGGATAATTGTGTTTCCAATGCGTGGTCGTGGTGCCATCACCGTTATCGACAATAGACTGCACCAGACCGTTGGAGGCGCAGATATACTCGCTGGGATGAGTTATAATAATGTCTACCGAATCGGCTTTGTCATCAGGATAATCTTTACATGGCCACCACGAATGCGCAAAGTAAGGCTCGGAAAGAGTTGAAACAATCGGAGTAGAACCATGGTAACCAAATTCGAAAGCCTGGAAGCCCCCCTCTGTGGGATGGCCATTGTAATAGACTTTTAAATCAAATGTTTCAGAACTGTCGTAGGTGCCGTCCAGTGTAATTGTTATCAGACTGTCAGCATGAGAAAATGTCAGTAGGGCGCCATCCTTGATAACTGAATCAACGATCATGTTATCGAGAAAATCGAGCTCTATAAAAGAAAGCGAGGGTACCAGGCTGGCCGCCTGCAAACGAACATAACCATCTATGATCTCTGTATCGAAATCGATCCCAAAATTCAGTTCATAATATAAAGCATCCCAGTCGTCCTGTGCAGCAGTTGTGCTTTTGATCAGCCCCTGTTCAGCCATATCTCGATAAGCCTGCAAACGCAGCGCTTTGCCGTAACGGCAGAAATCGCGAGTGGTTTCAATCATCTCATCCAATTCCTGCGGCGTGAGCTTGGATATATCGTCAATTATCAGGTCTTTATCCTTTATTCTTTCAAAGAAGGCCCGAGCCTCCTCGGGACTGTCGGCGGAAACAAAAGAAATCCCAATAAGCAATGATGTAATTATGACCAGGATATAGAAAGGTTTCACAGGGACCTCCATTCATTCACAAATGTGATATTACATAGATCTTTAAAAGGCCTCAATGGCAGATTCATAGTCAGTACGGGCGGAATCAAATGGAATTTTGTCAGCTTCCGCCGGATTAAATACAATATAGCTGAAAAGCCCTAAAAGTCAATCTGATTCTATTTTTGTCCCGCACCGGATCGCGTCTCTAACTCTATAACATTACTATACTTATACTTGTTTCCATTATTTAGGTTCGGGGAATTTATGATTCTCTTTAGTGCTATACATATAGTACACCAAATGTAAAAGCGGCGATGGTAATTCCATCGCCGCTTGAAGAATAATCTTATAAATCTGTCTTTTTATTTGTTCATCAAGGATTTGGGTTAATTAACGGTTTATATTGGCAAATCTCCAGGCCAATGCTGAATATATAAGAAACAAGCCAAACCGCATCTTCAATATTACAGGTAAGGTCGCAGTTCACATCCCCGGCCCAGATCCTGGGCACAGGGGCGGGACCACCGGCGAAAATGTAGTTAATTATGTAAACTACATCAGACATATTGATTTTGCCATCGCAATTGGCATCTCCCAATTGGGCAATATACACATTGAAATTGACCACGATAGAATCATTGGATGATCCGGGAGCATGTACCGTAAACTGCCCGGGTGTGATGCCCAACGGCAACCCGCCACCATTAACGGCGCCGATTACACTATCCGGAGTTGAGCCCGAAGTCTTGTCGAAATTGAGCCAGGGATAGGTATCTGTTATATACCAGTCTATACATCCGCTTATGGCGTTCCCAATATGCAATTTTCCCGCACTGGTAACACCGACTTCGCCTGCCAGGAAAATGAATTCAATAAAATCTGTACTTAGTGTCAATTCTGGCGGTATGGGATTTTCGGTCAATGTAAATGAAACCTCGACATATGTGGAGGGAGTAGTTGACCAGACTGCATCGATTTTAATTGTATCGATATAAGTACCGGCCTCCAATCCGACTTCATCCACGAAAACGTTCACCGTCTGCGCGTTATAACCAAAGGTGGGAGCGAGACTTAGCCATGAAGCATCCCACTCTGCTGACCAGACCAGGTCATTCGGGCTGGGATTAGTAATGTCAAAAGACTGACTCGGAATGGGCGGGATATTCTGGCACTGGAATCCAATGAAATCCAGATTATTCGTAGAAACTCCCAGGGCAGGCGGATTCTCCATAACCCATAGTTGCACATCTATTTCCTGAGGAGATTCAGAAGCATTGTCGGATGAGACTGTTATCGTAGCATACTGAAATCCAAGCGGCAGGCCTGTGGAATGAAAGGTCACCAGAATATCAGCAGTATCGGGCGTGGAGCCTGTCTGGGGATTAAAGCTGATCCAGGGCTGATCGGCAGTCAGTGTATAGTTCATCGATCCGCCGCCGCCATTAATCACCTTCAATATATGATCATAGGGGTCCTCAGTCACCGACCCCGCGACCACGAATGAATCCGGAGAAGTCTCAAGAACTGGGAATGAACTTACGAGTTCGAGCACTACCTCTGCCAGCTGCGGAGAATTGGATGCTTCCGGATCGCTCACCACAATTGTATCATAATAGAATCCATAGGTAAGGCCGGTTATATCGACTATCAGATCGATCGTCTCTCCCGGTCCGCCGGAATAGCTCGACAGTGTCAGCCAGGTACTGGAATTTGAAGCTGTCCACGAGAGTGTCCCTCCTCCGACATCGTTGATCGTCATCTGCTGATTGGGAGGGTTGGTGCCGTCCTGCACAGCGATGAAATAGAAGTTATCCGGCACAAGCTCGATTTCAGGAGGCGGGTCTATGAGCTCGAGTGTGACCGGCACAAACTGGGGCGAGTTGACTGCATTGGGATCGGAAATTGTTATTGTATCTTCATATGTGCCTGCCGTCATTCCAAAAATATTGACACTGACGGATGGGTTTGATGGCGCTGTACCGCTGGAAGGTGAGACCGTCAGCCAGGATGAGTTCCATGAGGCTGTCCAGTTTAGATTCCCGTCACCGACATTCACTATATTTAGAACTTCGGGAGTCGGATTGGATCCGCCAACTTCAGCATTGAAAGTAAATGAGGTCGGGTTCAGGCTGATTTCAGGCTGAGGCGGGGTACCCTCACCAACAACAACTTTCCCCGCTTTAAACTGCGGTTTCAAACTGTTTCCGGCGCTATCAGTTAAAACAAAATCGCCCCCGGGCGGAAAATATCCAGAGTCAATGTTTATCGTCTGGTCGGGCGCATTTGCCGCCAGCGTAAACCATAAGGTCGCCAGAAGGCTATCCCCCGCAGAAACAAAATCAAAGAAGGTACCGGGCCAGTAGAATCCGACCGCGGCCAGATTGGTATCCGGCGATGCGAATGACAAATTGGGAAGGTGCTCAGCCGCCCCTCCCACCAGCGAGACCGAGTCAATCTCAATATCATCAGAGTCATAATAGAGTCCAAGTGAGGCACCGCCCAGTTTCTCATCATTAAAAAGTGTCACCTCAACCGAGAATATCACCGGCGAGGCCGCGGGATCTATTTGAACAGAATCCACTCTTACCGTGTCGGGGATTCCCGGATCTCCTTGTGCCATCAGGCTTGAATTAAATGAAAAAAGTAAGAACAAAATAAACAGAAGCAGGGCTTTCCGATGCATTCGACACCTCCCAATTTTATAAACTATCCATGTTATCCAAGCAAATACTCAGGCTTACCTTTCAGGAAAGAAATGTCCACTGTAATAGTAAAGACAGTATAAGGTCCACTAAGAATAAAATATCTGGCAGGCTTTTTGTCAAGATTATTCTGGTTCACGGAAGATTAGAAGAACGTGAGCGAGGATCTTGAAGAATTACTTACCTGTTTAGGCTTGGAGATTTATTATTTAAGCTCTTCGAACGCTCCCAAAAGCTCTTTATTTTTTGCGGCGTCGGTTGTCCTTTTTCTTCTTCCTTTTGGCCACCATACGCTCACGACGAGGTTTGTTATCTTCATTTTTGAGTTTCTCAATTTCCTGTTTGAGCATAGCTTCCAGACCTGTCTCCTGAGGTTCAAAATCGAGAAGAGCATGGGCAAAAACCTCATCCAGGCTTTCGACGAATATGAACTCCATATCCTCTAAGATCTGCGGCGGCATCTCCTTAATGTCCTTCTGGTTGTCTCTGGGAAGAATAACCTTGAAGATTCCGGCCCGGTGAGCGGCGGCAATTTTTTCCTTGACTCCCGAGACCTGCAATACTTTGCCCCTCAATGAAACTTCTCCCGTTAAAGCTGTATCGCTGGCAATTGGACGGTCCGACATCAATGAGGCAATTACAGTAGAGATGGTAACCCCGGCAGAGGGTCCATCCTTGGGAATCGCTCCTGACGGGAAATGGATATGGATATCATAGTTTACAAAGTCATCGTAATCTATGCCCAGCATATCCGCTTTTGCACGTACATATGAATGCGAAGCCTGTATGGATTCCTTCATGACATCTCCAAGCGACCCGGTATAAATGACATTGCCTCCGCCGCGCATCTTGATTCCCTCGATAAGCATGATATCACCGCCCGATCCTGTCCAGGCCAGGCCGTTGGCAATCCCAATTTCGGATGAGGTCTCAACCAGCTCAGGTATATATATCTGCGGTCCCAGGAATGATTCCAGATTTCGTTCGGTTATCTTCACGTTCTTCTTATTCTTCTGTGTTGCCAGCATGCGGGAGGCTTTACGGCAGATCAATTCGATTTCCCGCTTGAAATTGATCAGCCCTGATTCGAGAGTATAATTCCTGATAATCTTGCGGAGTGCCCCCACCGTGAAGGTCAACTGCTTCTCTGTGAGCTTATGAGCTTTGCGAATCTTGGGGATGATGAATTTCTGGCCGATCTCTATTTTCTCGGAATCTATATAGCCGGTAAACTCAATTACTTCCATTCTCTCAGTCAAAGGCGGCGGGACCTCGTCCAGCGATTCAACCGTGGTAATAAAAATTGCCTTGGAGAAATCAAACGGAATGCCCACATATGTATCGATATAAGATTTATTTTGTTTTGGGTCCAGGACTTCCAGCATGGCTAACGGCAAAGACATATTGCTGGAATACATGGACATCTTATCCAGATCATCTATAACCACAACCGGATTGGCGGACTGCTTTTCAGCCAGGGCGCGCATTATTCTACCCGGCACCGCTCCCGGGAAATTACGCATATCCCCCTTGAGTTCCTCGACAATTGAAAGCCCGGCGGCATTGATATTAATCAGCTTGCGGCCCAGGGCCTGCGCGATCGCCGCGGCCAGAGAACTTTTGCCTGTTCCGGGCGGACCCGCCAGACACAAAATTGGACTCCTGATCTCGGCCGTTAGTTTGCGTATCACCAGATATTCCAGAATGCGATCCTTGATCCGCCGAGGGCCATAATATTCACGATCGATGGTCTCCTCTATCTTCTTCAGGTTGGCTTCATCCTGCGTATATTTCGACCAGGGCAGTTCCAGAACCAGCTCGATATAATTCTTCGTGGCGCCGTATTCCGCCGACGCCACTGATAAGAGCTTGAGTCTCTCAATCTCAAGATTCAGCCTGTCCTTGACATAGGTAGGAATATGTGCGGAGCCTGTCACCTGATCCTTGAGATGTTTTATCAGGCGCTCATTGGGATCATCTTCACCCAATTCTTTGTATATCTGCTTTAGCTGTTCTCTAAGATAGATTTCCCGTTTATTACGTTGAATGGATTGGCTGACTTTTGAATCAAGTTCCGATTGGATCTCATTTTGCTTGAGCTCATCATCGATAGCTTGCTTCAAAACAGTCAGGCGTTCAGCGACATCGAGTGATTCTAATATCCGCTGCCGTGTCAGGAGAGGAAGATGCAAATGGCTGGCGATAGAGTCGCTGAAATAAGAAGGATCGTTGATCGATTTCTCGGCTATATTTAAAAGCTCTGGTGAATACGAATGATCCTGCAAAGTTATCTCTTTGAGTGATTTGATTATTTCAATAAAAGCCTGACGCGGAATTTTTACATCGCAGGATTCATCCACATCATCGGCATAAGCCACGAAATACGGCTCCTCCATGACGAACCTGCCGAGGCGCATACGGTGCAGACCCTCAAACGTAACTGAGATTATATCTGAGGATAGTTTGGTTTCCTGTATGATCCTGGCGGCGACCACAATATCGCAAAAACTGTCAGGCCTGGAATCGTCGTCGCTACTGGGCCTTTTCAAGAGCGCCAGAATAAACTCGTCGGAAGATTCTTTATTATCGAGTAGAAGATTGAGCGACCTGCGGCGGTTGATCTGTATGGTACCGATACATTTGGGGTAGATCAAGGTTGTCCGCAGAGGCAAAACGGGATATGCCTTCCCCCCGGCACTTTTTCTCATAAAACCTCTAGATGTTTTTGACTTACATGAAAAATTGCCATTTATAACATGTATCGGTACTGTTCACGATCTTAACAGCATTAATTTCACAAAAAGGCAATTATCTGCAAAGCCTGCCGCCGAGTGATTAATCTATGAACTAACCTGAAGATTCTCATATCGTTCTGCAATTGACTTCAGCTCGTAATCCTGAATCCGTTTGAGGTTCTCGAGATTCAGTTCGATCTCATCCGGTGTCAGGTTGAGACGATAATAGCCGCTGCGATTATTTTCCAGTAGACCCTGGTTCTTGCTTAACCCCAATTCTTTCTTTAGGTTATAAATGTAACGCGCCTGGTTGAAGCCCGGTTCAAGCTGATCTTTATGGAGCCAGCCGTTGTTTTTTGCATCCAGGTATTTGGCGCAAGCAAGTTTCGCTAAATATTTAAAACTTTTCAAGGTCAGGGGAAGTTCCCGGCCGAAGAACCTGACTGTCAGCCGGTCCCTGTTCGATCTGCCCTCCAGCACCAGTTTACATGCGAGTTCACCATTCATTTTGTCCTCCTTATTTTTATTTTTAGCAACCTCGATTTTATTCCGGATTTTCTCTGCTTTCGATGCCCCCAGATTTTTTTCGAGTGTGTCCCTGTTTGCGGATACCAGATCATTCGAATTCCTTATTCCATGAGCACAAAGCCTGTAATAGTCATCCCGCCCGAGGATTTCACGACCCAGCTTCCAGATCGTGCGCAGTTCGATACACAGGCCATACCGAAGCGTAAAGGCAAACCTCTTGAAAAACAGCCCGATATTTCTGGACAAATTAAGCACGCGGGCTATGGCAGCCGTACTTTCTGAAAGCCAGGCACAGGTTTCGGCCAGGTTCAGAAGACTCCCAGCTGATATCTGATAGGAACTCTCAATCTCACATACAGCAGTTCCATCACACCAATCGATCAAAGCCAGGGCCTGAGCGATCCTGATCATGGCCGCATGATTCATAAGCTCAGGATTCGATATTACCCTGCTTAATCGAAACTGCTGATAGTCCTTCAGCTCAGAATTGCCTTTTAATTCTGAAATAATGTCCGGGCCAATGCGTCCCTGCGTGCTGGATGAATTTCTATTGACCTCCGTTGAATTGACAAATTCAAATAGCCATAAGAGTTTCTCCACAGGAGGTTCTGATCTTAAGAGTAAAATCGCCTTTTCTGCAGATTTTGCAGTTATTCCAAAACCGGAGATAGTGCAGCCCAGCGCAGTTCCCGAGAGTATTCCATTCTCGGATTCGATCCATTTGTGGTTACGACAAACTTCCAGCGCAGCTTCGACTTTGCCCGCAAAATACCCATCCCCGCTGAAGCTCCGTGCCAATATGCAGGTCAAATCTTCCATGCTGCGGCAGCACCCGGAACAAACCAGATCGAGCAGCACATCAAGTATTTCACGAGTGTGAAGTTGACCCTCCAGTCCCGATGGGCGCCCCTCGATAAACTTCGACCAGATTACTTCCTTTTCAAACTCTGAGTTTACCAAAATCATCGCCCTACCCGGATTGCGGACATATCTCAACCGCCCTGCCCGTCCGCACATGTTCTCATACTCGGGCCAGCTTAGATGCTGTGGAAGGGCATGTTCGCCATAATGCCCGGCTGTGAATTTAAACGGCTCCAGTAAAACGGTAGTAGCCGGAAGATTTAATCCCATCGAAAGCGTGGTGGTGGCAAACAGTATTTTTATTTCATCGTTTCGATATCCCTCCTCAATCGCTTTTCTCTGTTCAAAGGAGAGGTCGGCATGATGAAACGCTATTCCTCTCTGCAAGAGTTCATTGATTGCAGGGCTAAGGGCTGTCTGACTGCATAATCGGAGGTTCTCGATCGTCGCTTCTGCTGCAGGCAATTCGGTTCTCTCTGAAAGCAGGCCTGCATAATAACGGCAGGCGGCTTTGCTCTTGAGAAAAACAAGCACCTTCTCGCCGCGCTTTATCAATTCATTGACTGTCTCCAGAAGCTGCTCCTCGGGAAGCAGAGAGTCGTCATCAAGAAGACGCTCGCTTCCACATTCACCGCTGTTTTGTTTTCTATATGCATACTCTCCCCGCCACAAAATCCCCTGGTACAGATCGACCGGACGGTGCCCGTAGATAAACAGCCCTGCATCGAGCCACCCCGCCAGCTTCTTTGCTCCGGACAAAACCGCCGAGAGACCCAGGAGACGGCATTTGTACTTTGAATGCATTATTTTCAGCAGGGCCATTTCCAGGACCGCGCCGCGTGATTGATCAGCAATCATCTGGAGCTCATCGATGACGACCAGATCGATATAAGACAGAAGGTCAAGGCTGGTACTCAAAATCTGGTTCATCTTTTCGAATATCACAATTGCCAGGTTGAAGTCGCCCCTGCTGAAACTCCTGTCGAATTCCTTGCGGTCGCTGGTCGAGATAATTGTCTTTAATCCGAGAGGTTCATATTTTCTGCTGAACTCCCGGTATCGCTCCTCGGCCAGAGCCTTGAGCGGAACCAGATAGACCGCCTTCTGCCCGTTTAATAATGCGCGCGCCATAGCGATTTCGGCGCAGAAGGTTTTGCCTGATGATGTCGGTGCAGAAATGATCAGGTTTCCCTTTTCAAGTAGCCCACGCTCCTTTACAGCAATCGCCTGCATCGGCAGAAGCTCCGAGCCGACATTCTCCTGCCAGCTTTTAATCAAAAGCCTGGGAATGCCATATATTTCGAGATCAGCTACACGCATCGGATCTCCTCAGGAACACACGGACCATCCGCAGCAGGGACAATAAGTACATCCCGAGGACGGCACCAGACGGCATCCGCAATCGGGGCAGGAGAAATAAAGATATTTCTTCCCCGTGATTACCCTGAATTCAGAGACAAAATTTCCAGTCCGAATTTTTAAATTTGGAATTTTCATAATTTCCGTTCCTTGTCTTTTTTGAAGCAAATCCAATATACTGCACATTTGTGCAGGTGTCAAGATATTTTTAATATTGGCCTGATAAAAAATTGTAAAAGTCGGGGCGGCATCCTATAACTTATTTATAGTCAATATATTAGATTTAGATCAACAAGCGGGAATTTGGATTTTGAACTTGCCATTACTAGCTAAAAATGGTACATTAGTCCACCTTTGAAATCGATATCTCTGAAAAGGACAGTATTGGCTAAATATGGAAATTAATGTAAAGGAGAGAGTCCATGGCTTCCATAAATGAAAAAGCGGCCGCCTGGCTGCGGGAAATTGAGGCATATAATACACATTCATTTAAGCTCGATCAAAAACAAACTGCTCTCTTGATTATCGATATGCAGAATTTTTTTGTGCATGAAACCGGGCCCGCTTATCTGCCGGATTCGCAATATACAATCAAAAATATACAGGAATTACAGAAAGCATTTCGTACGAAGAACCTGCCGATAATATTCACCTCTCATGTGCATAAGTCGCCTGAATATGACGGCGGTAATTTAACCTGGTGGTGGGCAGAATATTGCAAAGAGGGTTCCAAAGATGCCGAGATTTTTGAAGCCATAAGACCCGCAAAGGGTGAGAAACTAATTCACAAACATCGCTATTCCGCGTTTGAAGGAACTGATATGGAGATAACGCTTCGCACCCTGGGAATCAGGGACCTTGTTGTAACCGGTGTGATGACCAATCTCTGCTGTGAGACCACTGCGCGATATGCATTCAATAAAGATTACCGTGTGCAATTCGTCTGCGACGCTACAGCCACTGCAAATGAGGATCTGCATGTAGCAGCTCTGAAGAATATCGCTTTCGGTTTTGCTCCGGTGGTGTTGAGCAAAGACGTTATCGATCAGCTCAGATGAGCTATACTATTTGAGCTTGAAGCTCACCTTATACGATATCCAGACGCCGACAGTCTGATCATTCTGCATGGCGGGACGATACCTTCTTCCCCACGCCGCGGCGGCTGCAGCTTCCTCGAAACCGGCATTTGTATTTGAGGATTTAAGCACCCTGACATCGGCGACTTTTCCATCTCTATCCACAAATACCTGCATCCAGACCTGACCCTCGATGCGCGCATCACGGGCCATCTCAGGATAATCCGGCACGGGGGCGTCCAGAAGAACGGGTTCTTGCGTACGATATATAAATGTCTCCGGATCAGGGATAATGTTTCTTTCAATTTCTCCTACATTGTAGATTCCGCTCGCCATTCCGCCCGCCTGCTGATTAAACTCGGCCGCCACAATATCCGCTTTCTGCAATTTAGTGGGAATGACTGTCGTCTCGAATGTCTCGGTTGCGTCAACGGGATTGGGAATTGCGCTAAGTTTGAATTTGTTCACCTCCACGTTTATTTTTGTTTCAGTCTTCGGTTCACTCCAATTGCCCGGAGGCGGTACCTTCTCAAAGCCTCCTTTGGGCGGAACTCTGATTATATCGCCTGCAGGGGCTGGAGTCAAATAACCGATAAATGCCAGAATCAG
>JAABVY010000012.1:15933-16157 GCA_011777135.1 Candidatus Zixiibacteriota bacterium
TTTTCGGGATGCCAGCTGTCCAGAGCATATCTATAATTGAAAATGGTATCAGAGAATTTCTCCGGACCCAGCGCTTCCACATTCTTTACAAGATATTCCTGAACATATTCCCGATCATTCTGCAGAATAGACTCTGCTCGCGTAATTTCATCTATGATATCGACATAACTGGCGAAATCGGTCCGGGGGTGGATCTTTACCAGCGTTGAAAGGAGCATATTCTG
>JAABVY010000039.1:0-2412 GCA_011777135.1 Candidatus Zixiibacteriota bacterium
ATGATGTCATCCTGTCCTGATCTTCAGGCGAACAAAGTACGGTCAGCAGTGTCCCGGGGCGGTTCTTCTTCATCTGAATAGGAATTGTAAAAAGATCTTTGGCACCCAATTCGAACAATCCTTCAAACAGAAATGAAAATACCTCGGGATTCTGATTGTCTATATTGGTTTCTATCTGCAAGATATTGTCATATTCATATGACCCGGATGGTTCAGCCACAAATACCCTCAGGAAATTCGGGAGCTCCTCCAGATCACGGCTCCCGGCACCATAACCTATGGACTTAATCTCATATTCGCCAATATCCTGCAATGGTTTTGCGAGCGTGGTTATGATAGCTGCTCCGGTGGGAGTGGTCAGCTCATAATCGACTTTCCTGAAAACAGCCGGAAAGTCCTTGACAAGCTCAGCCGTAGCAGGCGCCGGAACCGGCATATTACCATGAGCTGTTTTTACAAATCCTCCACCAAGACTTATGGGACGCGAGTATATACCCTCCACATCAAGCATCTCTATACAAATGCATGCCCCTATAATGTCCACTATGGCATCGACTGCGCCGACCTCATGGAAGTGAATCTTCTCAGGTGAGGTATTGTGCGCTGCGCTTTCCGCATCAGCCAGACGCGAAAATATTTTTTTTGCCCTGGTCTTGATGGATTGATCGAGCGAGCTTTTATCTATGATTTCGTATATATCTTTTAGGTGGCGATGGGTGTTCCTTTCATCTATTTTGACATCGATTTTTGTGCTGGAGATGTGATGGCGCATCACCTCGGTTTTCTCAAGCTCATAACCTTCTACTCCGAGTTTGCTTAACTCAGATTTCAATTTCTCGAAATCCACTCCCGAGGAAACCAGGGCGCCCAGAATCATATCCCCGGCACAGCCTGAAAATGGATCAAAGATCAGAGTCTTCATCATCTTCCTTCATTGTGCGAATTATTCTGAAGGCGGCGCAGGCCGCCCCGAATCCGTTATCGATATTGACTACAGTGATGCCCGAGGAGCAGGCGTTTAGCATCGACAGAAGCGGGCTCAAGCCCGAAAATGAGGTGCCGTAGCCGATCGAGGTCGGCACAGCAATAATCGGCTTATTATATAAGCCACCTACCACAGAGGCCAACGCGCCTTCCATACCGGCCACCACGATCAGAACTTTGGCGGACTCAAGCTTTTTCTCCTCACCCAGGAATCTATGCAAGCCCGCAACCCCCACATCATAGACACAATTGGCCGGCACTCCCAGAAATTCTAGTGTTTCACGAGCCTCCTCAGCTACCGGCATGTCTGAGGTTCCTGCCGAAATAATACTGACCAGATATTTGCCGGCTTTTTTCTTTCTCTTTTTGGATTCTTTTATCACGAACGTTCTTGCCTTAGAGTTATAGTCCCCCTGGGGGAATTTCCTCTTCAGGCCTCTGGCGATCTTCTCGTCCACACGCGTTGCCAGAACCGGATGTTTGTTTTGAATCATGCGCTCGATAATCTCGGATATCTGCTGTAGCGACTTTCCTCCGCAGAATATCACCTCGGGAATTCCGATACGTATCTTGCGATGATAATCCACGCGGGCAAATTCGAGGTTTTCGTAGGGTGATATCTTGATCTTGCGGATGAAGTTGCTTTTGCTGATCTTGCCCTTTTCGAATTCTTCCAGAAGCTTCTTTATTTCGCTTTCTTTCATCATGCTACTTCTTCCAGGCCGTGAAGGTAATCATACAATATCTTTTCAATATCATCATATTTTTCTACTGAAAACATCAGGGGACGGATTTTTGTGACGTTATGCCAGCCCCTTGTGAACCAGGCCAGATGCTTGCGCAGCTTCAAACAGGCCGACCGCTCTCCAAAGTCATCGATCATCAGGCGGCAAAACTCCAGCATGATTTCAATCTTCTTGTCCAGAGATGGCTCTCCCGGATCATCCCCGGTCCTGAGATAGTGGTCGATGCGCTGAAAAATCCATGGCGCGCCCATGGCTGCCCGCCCAACCATGACGTAATCACAGTTTGTATCTTCAAGCATATCTCTGGCATCCTCAGGAGTATTTATATCTCCCGAACCGATTACATCTATATTGACATTTTCCTTCAGGAGCTTCAGCTTGCCCCAATCCGATTTACCCCGGAAGCCGGAGGCACGCGTTCTGGGATGCAAAACCAGATATGAGGCACCGCAGGCCTCGGCCATTCTGCCGAATTCGATAAAAGTCATGCTCTCACGATCCCAGCCGGAACGGAACTTCACCGAAACAGGTATATCTACAGCATCGACGGCGGCAGAAATCAATTTCTCAGCCAATTCCAGATTATTCATCAAGGCCGCGCCTGAGAAGTTGCGGATAATTTTTTTGGCAGGGCATCCGAAATTGATGTCAATCATGTCACAACCTGTACGAGCGACTATCT
>JAABVY010000039.1:2440-10946 GCA_011777135.1 Candidatus Zixiibacteriota bacterium
CGCAGTGTTAGCATATCCAGGGTCTTACGATTGCCCCTCACAAGACCGTCGACCGAGATCATTTCGCTGTAAGCTATTGCAGCGCCATACCTTAAGGCCATGGTTCGATAAGCCGAACCGGCTATATTGGCCAAGGGCGCGGAAACAACCTTGCCATTCAGACTTAACTTTTTGCTGCTCATAACCGACAATATAATTGTATTAATCCCAGCAGGCAAGCGCAAACTGCCTGTAAGATTAAGCACGACTTTATATTAGGTGCGGACTAACAAGGAGCTAAAAATGCCGGAGATAATTGTAAAATTTGACAACAAGATAATCGAAAAAGTTGTCACCGAAAAACCCCGCATTTCTATTGGCCGAACTTCTGATAACGATATCGTACTGGATAACCGCGGAGTATCCAGAAAGCACGCCTTGATTGAATTCACCCCTGATTCAGCTATAGTAATAGATAACGATAGCTTGAATGGCACTTTCCTGAATGATCGCAAGATCATGGAGGAGGCGCTCAAGGATAAAGACCGCATCTGTATTGGTAAATACGAATTAATATTCAATAGTTCCACGGAGCGGGAGAATAAGTTTTCGGACCTTGACGGCACCATGCTTCTGCAGACCAAGGCCCACAAGGAAAGACTGGAAGCTGACAAAAAGCAAAAACAGATCACCGAAAAGCTCGGCTGCTCCGTCATAGTTGAAGTCAACAATCAAGGTGAAAAAAGAGAACATCTGCTCGACCGCGATGTTGTAACCTTCGGAAAGTCGAAATTTTGTAATATACCTATAAAGGGATTCTGGGCTCCTCAGATCGCGGCAAAGATCATCAAAGAAGGAGCCTCGTTTACGCTGGCCAATCTCGGGAAAATTGGCTATACTAAGGTGAATGGTGAAGCAATCAGCAGGTACGATTTGAGGAATAACGATCTTATACAAATCGGCAGGTCTTTCTTCAAGTTCATTGAGGCAGGTGCATGAGGGTAGGATTTTTTTCAGATGTTCATGGTAACTGGGAAGCCCTCGCTGCATGTTTAAAAGATTTCGAAACCGCAGGACTGAGTAAGCTCTTTTTTCTGGGGGATGCTGTCGGTTACGGAGCCGATCCAGACCGCGTGGTCGAAAAGGTCGTGGAAATAAGCGACCTGAAAATACTTGGTAATCATGATGCGGCCGTTATCGGGCAATTGTCTCCGGACTATTTCAATGAGTATGCCCGCGCCTCTTTCTTCTTTACCCGGGAAACAATGAAACCGGAAAATCTGCAAAAACTCAAAGAATTTTCAATGATGGAAACCTGGAACGGGTTTACGCTCGTGCATGCCCTCCCAAAAGACCCTGAAAACTGGGGGTATATTTCCACTCTGAGAGAAGCTGAGGAGAATTTCGCCTATTTTCAAACCCAGGTGTGCATGATTGGACATTCACACCGGCCTTTCATTGTGGAGCAGAAAGAGGGGGAAAATGCCAATTTGGTTACCGCAGAGTATATAAAAATCGACCCAAACTGCCGATATATAATTAATGTAGGCTCGGTAGGACAGCCAAGAGACGGCAATCCTGACGCCTGCTATGTCACTTATGACGAAGATAGCAAGGAAATCTATTTCAAGCGAATAAAATACGATATTAAGACTGCCCAGAAGAAAATGAAAAAAGCCCAAATTCCGGGCTATCTGGTTGAACGGCTGAGTTTAGGACGGTAAAATGGAATTACCAGGCTTTCTGAAAAGAATTAAAATTGCAGACATGGATAAGTCCTTCGTAAGGAATCACCCGGGCCTGATACTGTATCTTCTAATAACACTTCTTGTAATAGCCCTTTTCCTGGAGCAAAACAGTCTCTTCGAGAATTTCGAGAATAAGATTCAGGACGCCATGTTCTCCTTCCGGGGGGGACAGGACGTTGGCGATGATGTGGTCTTATTAGAAATCGACGACAAGGCCATCGATTACCTGGGATGGTGGCCCTGGTCTCACGGCACCCTGGCCCGTATGATCGAGGCGCTCGATTATTACCAGCCGCGTGCGGTTTATCTCGATTTCAGGGTCAAGAACAATGTCGATGATTATGTTTCCGGCAATTCACATCTCCTGGCGGAAAATATTCAACAGTCCAATAATGTCATAATACCTTTTGAGGCTGTTCTGGGAAGCCGTACCCCCTCGACTCAGGCGGCGCCTGAATGGCTGACAGCCTCATCGATTAAACCGGGTGTGATTTCCCAGGATGAAATCGAGAAGATTCAAAGAATAGATCTTCCGGAGAACATCTTCGGCCAGGCCTCGAGATATCTCGGCGCCGATGTGACTCTCTTTGAAAAAGACAACAGCGTCCGTTATCAACCCCTTATACTCAAATACGAAAATAAATATTACCCTTCAGTGGAACTGATCCTCGCCTCCTACTACCTGGGAATTGATCCCGACAGGATAACCTATAATCCAGGCCAGAATATTCAGCTTGATAACAGAAGCATACCGGTCACCGGAAAAGGACACATGCTCATTAACTTTCTGGGCAAGTCCAATCCTTTCAACTCCTTCTCGGTCAAATCACTATGGGAGGGAGAGGTACCGGTTGAGGCTCTGGAGAATAAGCTGGTTATAGTTACTCTAACCGCCACCGGCCAGTACGACCATCTCAAAACTCCCTTATCAGCCAATATGCCCCCGGGCATAAAAACCGGAACGGTAATTGAAAATATAATACGAAATAACTTTATAAATTCATTTGAAGCCTCCTCGAATATTGGAATTATCGTCATCCTGGGAATCGGCTTGTTCTGTGCATTCCTGCTGCCGCGTGTTGCACTGGTTCATCGATTTACTATCCTGGTAGTCTTTCTGTTTGTGCTCGTTAATATCAATTTCATTCTGTTTTCATCATTCAATACTATAACCAAGACTCTCTACCCGGGATTTGAGATTCTTCTTTTCATGGCTGCCGCTCCGATGATGAAAAGTAAAGCTGATATACGCAGAAAAGAGGAGAAGCAGCGCAGGGCAAGTATGCAGCTCAGGAAAAACATGACACATGAAGATGAGCAGGGTGGCGAGCGACAGAGACGCGCCTTCACGATAGAACCAGAAGCACAATCAAAGAAGAGAAGCGAGCGTCCAAATAAAGTGGATGAATATGCTCCAACAGCGGCGATTGATACTCAGCAGCCTGAGCAGGCGGCTGAGGAAACATCCGAAATGTCATCTTTCGATCATTCGGTTGTGAATATTGATGATGCCGTAATTGACCAGGGGGTCACCGATCAATCCGACATAGATCTTGAACATCACCGGGCAGCCGCAGAATTGCATACTCCTTCCCCTGATGAAAAAGAAATGCATAAGTCTCCGGATGCTTCAAGTACGGGGCGGATACAAATTTCTTTTGATGAATCCGGAAGGCCCTCACAGTTTGGACGTTATAAGATTCTGGATGTTGTCGGCCAGGGGGCCATGGGCACGGTTTATAAAGGCCTCGATCCGGCAATCGGCCGTCCGGTTGCGCTCAAGACAATCAGGTTTGACAGGCTTGCCAATCCCGATGAAATCGAAGAACTGCGCGAGAGGTTTATGCTGGAGGCTAAGGCAGCAGGAAACTTCTCGCATCCACATATAGTGACAATCTATGATGTCGGACAGGATAAAAATATACAGTATATCGCCATGGAATATCTGGAGGGGCGTACTCTCGACAATATTATAAAGCGCAAACAGGATTTCAATTTCAAAATCGTCGCCAGCGTAATATCCCAGGTTTGCAGCGCACTGGCCTATGCACATGAACGCCATGTGATACATAGAGATATCAAGCCGGCCAATATTATGGTCCTGGACGGCTTCCGTGTCAAGGTCATGGATTTCGGTATCGCTCATTTCGAGTCGTCCAATATGACCCAGACCGGCGTGGCAATGGGAACCCCGAATTACATCTCTCCCGAACAATTGAGCGGGAAAGAGGTCACAAAATCATCCGACATATTCTCTCTGGGCGTGGTGATGTATGAGATGCTTGCCGGAGAAAGGCCATTCGAAGGTGAAAACCTCAACAACCTGATAGTGAAAATCTTGAATCATGAGCCGGAGCGCCCGTCAAAAATAGATCCCAAAGTGCCTCCACTGCTTGATCACGTGGTCATGCGAGCATTAGAGAAAGATCCCCTGAAGAGGTTTCAGTCAGCGACTGAGATGGAGAATTCATTGCGGGATTTCATCTCAATGTTTGCCCCAAAGGCTGTACGATATTGATACAAATTCGAAGGAATATAATAGAAAAGCAAAACGGCGCCAATGCAGGCGCCGTTTTTTGCAGATCGAAATTTAGTCTATTCTTCCTGATCAAATTCATCCTTTTGCAGTATATCCTCGGCCAGCGAAAGCGCCACCCCCGAGAGCATAACCTCAACCCCGAACTTGGTGAAATCCGATGAGATCAATTCGCGGTTAATATTGGAATAGAGTGAACAGGCGGCATCACTCTCGACAACTATACCGGAAATCTGCTTCCCAGTTTCCGATACAAAGGTAACCTCTCCCAGCTCTTCCGAGCATACAAATCCGGAGCAATTATGAAGCTGCAGATGTGCGCCGCCGGCGTACACAACAATCATAGCCCCGGTCTTCCTTCCCAGAGAAGTGCTGGGATAAATCTCGAGTACTAAAAGCCTGCGCGATTCCTNNTCCGAGCATACAAATCCGGAGCAATTATGAAGCTGCAGATGTGCGCCGCCGGCGTACACCACAATCATGGCCCCGGTCTTCCTTCCCAGAGAAGTGCTGGGATAAATCTCGAGTACTAAAAGCCTGCGCGATTCCTTCGAGGAGATTTTGAGACGATAATGATCAGTGTCCCATTCTACTTTTTCCGCGCCGACAACTTTGGCAATTTCATCAATCTTTTCTTTGGAAAATTTATCCATTACTGCTTGTCCTTGGAATTATCTTCCAGTTCCGACTTTTTCTTGTCCGAGGTATCATCCAGGCTGCTGATTTCATCCTGGGTTTCCTTCATGGATTTCTTGAAATCCCTTATACCGCGGCCAAGTCCCTGGGCGATTTCGGGAATCCGTTTTGCTCCAAAAAGCAGAAGGACCGCGAGAAAGATCAATAAAAGCTCGGTGGGTCCGGGCATCCACATCATATTAATTCCTCCTAAACCCATTATATATACCACCAGCGGAAATATATCAATACCAAAATCATAAAAAGAACACTCATAAAGTTTATACCAACTCTGATACCAAAGCTGAAGCTGATCACATAAAAATCCACCTGGCCGGTATCAAAGCCGGGGGTTATATTCTTTTGAAAAAGCGTTTTCAAAGCCCCGTCAGGAAGGTAATGTCCAACTATATCTCCGATAAGGCCTCCAACAATTCCTGCCAGTATCAGTGAAAATATAAGCAACATCATATCTCGACGCGTCATACCGCTGCCCTCCTGCTATAATACGCACGAATCGACTCAAAAAGTTTCAGACCATCGCTTGAATTTAAGACATTTTCTACAGCCCGTTCAGGATGAGGCATCATGCCGAAAACATTCTTCTCGCGGTTGCATATGCCGGCAATATTTTCCACAGAACCGTTAGGATTGGATTCAGGGGTTATATTCCCCCTGGCATCACAATATCGAAATACTATCTGGTCATGTTTTTTAAGCTCCTCAATTCGCTCTGGATAGTCGTAATAATTGCCGTCGGAATGAGCAATCGGGATATACAGAACCTGTTCGAGATCAAGACCTGCAGTGAGCCTGTTGCTGATCGATTCGACTCTTATATGAACATGTTTGCAGATAAATCGGAGCCCTTTATTGCGCAGCATTGCACCAGGCAGCAATCCTGCCTCCAGAAGGATCTGGAAACCGTTACAGATTCCCCATACTGTTCCGCCCTCACGGGCGAATTTGATGACTTCTTTTACGATTGGCGAAAAACGGGCGATTGCGCCGGTCCGTAGATAATCACCATAAGAGAAGCCGCCCGGCAGTATGACAACATCAGAGCCTTTCAGGTCGGTATCGAGATGCCAAAGGAATTCAACCTCTTCATTCAATATATATCTGGCCGCGGCATAGGTATCGTAGTCGCAATTGGAACCTGGAAATGTTACAACTCCGAACTTCATTACTCCACCTCTATCCTGTAATCCTCGATTACCGGGTTGGCCAGAAGTTTCTGACAGATTTCGCTTATCTCCCGCTCAGCCTCCTGACGGTCATTCTTATCCAGACGCAAATTGAAGACCTTACCGGTAGAAACAGACTTCACCGAGTTATATCCTAAATCCTGAAGGGCATTGAATATCGTCTTACCCTGAGGGTCCAGCACGCCTTCTTTAAATACGACAGTGACCTTGGCTGACAGCATCTATATTCCTCTCTTATTTATTATATGTCGATTTTTGATGAGCTCTTTTACTGATAGATAATCTTACCATCTCGCTTACAAGAGTCATACCTATATACAGCATGATCATGGCAAATATCATTATTTTCGGTTTTATAATTAACGGCAATGCAAAAGAAATTGAAAGTAAAAACTTTAGCCATAACGGATAGTTACGCTTGAAAACGCGGAAACGAGGGAAATTTATGGTAGAAATCATTAAAACTATCAATCCCAGCAATAGGCCAGTCAGCATGCCCGGAAGCGCCATAACTCCCGAAAATTCGAAAGAGATCAGGACAAATCCGGCGAGCACAATACCACTGGAGGTAATCGGCAGACCTACATATCCATTATATTTATTACGCTCATATTCCAGATTCTGACGAATCAGCCTGAATGCTCCCGCCACCAGAAACATACCGGACAAAAGCCATGACCAGAAACCGATGGAGTCCAGCAGGAAGCTATAGAGCATGGCCATAGGTGCCACGCCGAAGGTGACAAAATCTGCAAATGAATCGAACTCCCGGCCAAATCGTGTGGCGCCCTTGAGCACCCGGGCCAGGGATCCATCCAGGAAATCCAGTATGGCGCCCAGACATATAAAAGCCGCCGAGGAAATCAAATCTCCGCGAACCGCGGCTCCGATCGCCAGAAATCCGCTTACCAGATTTCCGACTGTGAATGCGCATGGAAAGATCGCTTTAAGATTCATCTATTGCAAACTCCCCTATAACCGTTTCGCCCGCCTTTACCCTGTCTCCTATCCGGGAGAAAGTGCGGACATTCTCGGGCATATAGACGTCAACTCGAGATCCAAATCGTATCATACCAAAACGCTCTCCTCGGTTAACTCTCTGCCCCTTACTGAGATTACATACAATTCGACGGGCGATAGTTCCGGCTCTCTGGCAAAGTCCTATCCGGCCATACTTATTATCTATTTCTATTATTGTATGCTCGTTTAACTCCGCAGCCTTCTCAGTGAATGCTGGTTTGAACTGCCCCGGGTGATATTCCAGGCGCTGGATTATTCCGCTGGTTGGAATACGGTTAACATGCACGTTAAGCATGGAAAGAAAGATCGAGAGCCGTGTATTAAAACCATTTAGATAACCCGGTATCGTGTTGTCCAGAGCTATAATCTTGCCATCCGCCGGGGCAAGCAAAGCCCTCGATATGTCCGGCGCATTTCTCTCAGGATCGCGGAAAAAGAACAGTGTAAATCCCAGAAATATAGCCGATGCCACTACCGGATAGATCAAAACTGCTAAATCCAGCACAATATACAGTATCAATAAAATCACAAACACAACTGCACCGGGATATATAAAAAATAGACCTTCTGAGGCAATTTTCATTTGAAAACCCGCTTGAAAATCATGCTCGTATGCTTAAGATATGATCCTACGTCGAATATTTTCTCAAGTTGCTCGGGACTTATATATTTCTTCAATTCATGATCGGCCTGGATTTCCGCTTTGAAATCCGTCCCCTCGTTCCAGGATTTATGAGCAGCTTTCTGGACTATGCGATAGGCTTTTTCACGCGATCCCAGCTTATCGGTCAGCATCAGGAGCAGCCTGCCAGAAGCCCAGAGACCCCGGGTCAAGTTTATATTCTTTTCAAGATTTTCAGGATAAACTACCAGCTTCTTGAGAATCCCGGTCAGCCTTACCAATAGATAATGCAGGCCGATTGTGCAGTCCGGCAGAATCACTCTCTCGGCCGATGAGTGAGATATATCGCGCTCATGCCAGAGCGGAACGTTTTCAAGCGCCGCCATAAGATTGGAGCGCATCACCCGCGCCAGACCGCATATATTCTCCGCCGATATGGGATTCTTCTTGTGGGGCATGGCTGATGATCCGGTTTGACCGCTGCCGAAGCCCTCTTCTGCTTCGCGCAATTCTGTCCGCTGAAGATGTCGCAGTTCAAGCGCAAATTTCTCCAAAGAAGTAGCCGTCATTGCTATCGCCCATATAAACTCGGCATAACGGTCGCGGCTGTTGACCTGTGTCGAAATCGGTGCCACTTTCAAACCCAGCTTGCGGCAGGCTATTTTTTCAATCCGGGGGTCAATATTGCCGTAGGCGCCGACAGCACCTGAAATCTTGC
>JAABVY010000137.1:0-406 GCA_011777135.1 Candidatus Zixiibacteriota bacterium
GCCGCGTAAACCAATCCAGTCAGCGATCAGTGTTCCCAGGTGCTCTTGTTTATCCAGCTGCCCGGAGAGCATGTTACCGGCATACAGCGCTTCCACTGATTCGCGGTTGGCATCTTCAAGCGCGGCAAAGACTGCGCTGCCTGCCAGTTCCAAAAGTGATGAATCCCAGTGTTCACTGACCGGGGTTTGTCCGATTCCGATAATCGCTATTTTTCGCATAGTCGCTCAATCGTTGTATTCCTGCACCGATTATAGGATTTCCAGCTCTAAAAACCTATCAAATTCATTGACGGGTCAAATCAACATGGATATCAGGTTGGCAATCACGAAAAGGATCAATAAAATCGATATCACTACCAGATTGCCATTCGAGGCACTGAAATACATGAACAGGGAAGAAATCACC
>JAABVY010000137.1:416-1004 GCA_011777135.1 Candidatus Zixiibacteriota bacterium
GAATTTGTGTTCTTTCAGCCATACCTGGATTCCGCTCATGACTGCTCCTGATCAATTTTCGATTCGAAATTATACGCGCCAGGGAAATCGTCATCTTTGATGTTTTCTTTGCCGCTCCAACTGATGATATTTACCCGGTAGACGGCTGTGGTCTGGGTCACATCTTTGGGTGCGGGCATGTAATCGACTTCTGGTTCAAGTTGGGGAAAATACTTTTCCACCAATTTTGAGAGCGCCGTATACGATTCTTCAGGGTCATTCACCAGTGCCGCTTTTCCGAAAATTGTTACACCAGAATATTCGACACTGAACTGACTTGCTTTTGAGGCAGGAAGAAGACGTCCCATCCTTTGGGCGGTACAGCAGACCATTGGGCTGTCGAGCAAGGTTTCGCAGGTACGACCTGACCGGGCGCCGTGCAGGTATATCACCTTTTGATCTGGATCGTATACAAAATTACGGACTACCGCATAAGGAAGTCCATTATCGACCATGGCAATAGTGATCACATCGGTGGATTTTAAGAATTCTTCAATCCATTCAGAGGTTTGAGCCCGTTCGCTGCGCCTGATTTTATTAATAGCAATC
>JAABVY010000131.1:0-1400 GCA_011777135.1 Candidatus Zixiibacteriota bacterium
GTGGAGGTGATTCACGGCTTCTGGCGGCATTGCTCAAGAAGCATAAAATCATGATTCCCGCCTTTACTTATGGGGCGGAGGAAAGCGAGGATATGACAATTGCTGAAGAGGTCACCAATCATCTCAAAATGCCGCATCACAGATTGAGTATCTCCCCTGACTTTCTAAAGCATTATCTGAAAGCTGCAGTCTATAATACCGGAGGATATGTTTCCGCCTTGAATTTTCACGGCATATCCACCAGAGAAAATGTGAAGAAGATATGTGATATATACATTTCTGGCCTTTACGGAAACAACTATCTCGGTTATATCTCATGGTTTCTTTTTAAGCTATCTCAAGCCGGATCGTCGGGCGCACGCAGAGAGATTCATCATAAGCTATTTGACAATGATCAGGTACTCGAGAGCCTGGAGCGATTGATGTCATTTGGAATTGACCGTCAAGCGTTAATAGACGGTTTTTTCGGCATTCTGGACAAATATCCCTGCCAATACTTGCGGGATACATGGATGATGTTCGATCACTTTGAGGTGAATTCGCAAAGTTCTCTGGCAGGGTTCTGGCTGGAAAATGATATGCTCGAATTTCGCAGCCCATACTGCGACCGGGATCTGCTTGAATTCAATTTACAGATTCCCATGCAGTATAAGATCATGATGCATCTGGGGCGGCATATCTGGACGAATCATTATCCCGGACTTGGAATAATCAAGCATCAACGCACGGGACTCCCATTAAATACGACTATAAAGAAATTGATTGTGCAAGAGGTTGCCAGAAGAATACTAAAGAAAAGGCGTCCTCCGGGAATTATTGAATATTCGGCTGTTTTCGAGCATGAGTTGAAAGACTGGCTGAAGGAATTTCTGCTTTCAAAAGATTCCCTTATTCGGGATTATCTCAATATGGATACAGTGACAATAAGAATTGGCACTCATACAGAATTCGACAGCGCGAATGCCGAACAGCTTGGGCGGCTTTTGACCCTGGAGCAGGTCCTCAGGGTCATTGAAACGAATTAATATTTAGTATTCCAATAATGATAGAGGCAGGCAGCTATTAAGGTAGATATTTTTATCTTTATTTTTCGATAAGTGTGTACATCCCGGTTTATTCAGCGTATAATGTAAATGGAGGTGCCGATGGACACAAAGAAGATTGCAGTAGCCACAGACGACAAAGAAACCATATCCAAACATCTGGGACGCGCAAATTATTTCGCGATATATACTATTACACCTGATGAAATAATCGACTGCATATTCATAGAAAATGAAGCTGCCCGCCATAAAAAGCATCGCAGCCATGAGGAGCACAGAAAAGTGCATCAAAAGATGATCGGCCAGTTGTCCGGCTGTGAGGTTGTCCTGGCCGCAGGAATGGGAGACCCGATCAGA
>JAABVY010000131.1:1425-4300 GCA_011777135.1 Candidatus Zixiibacteriota bacterium
ATTATCAATCGTGACGGCGGCTGTGAGCATAATCGTCGCGAATAGGCTATTCCATGTCTTTTAAACGTTTCTCGATTTCACGAATTCTCTTCAAATAATCCGGGAGATTATTCAGGGCGGCCTCTATC
Organism: Candidatus Zixiibacteriota bacterium; assembly: GCA_011777135.1. GTDB lineage: Bacteria > Zixibacteria > MSB-5A5 > JAABVY01 > JAABVY01 > JAABVY01. Next base: position 1,554 of record JAABVY010000131.1, read on the forward strand.
CGTTTCTGATGCATCATCTCGTGGGCAGGTGATCCAAGGTATTTGCTGTTATCCTCAAGGTCATGGGTGACGCCGGATTGCGCTGCAACGATTACATTGTCGCCTATGCTCAGGTGACCAATCAGTCCCGCTTGCCCTGCCAGAATCACATTATTACCTAGTTTCGTAGATCCGGAAATGCCAACCTGTGAAATAATTATGCAGTTCTCACCCGTCTTGACATTATGAGCGATCTGCACCAAATTATCGATCTTCGTACCCTTGCCAATACGCGTTTCTCCCAGGGTCGCCCGGTCGATTGAGCAATTGGCACCGATTTCCACATCATCTTCTATTACCACAATACCAACCTGAGGGATTTTATGGCTCTTGCCGTCAAGCTGCGCATATCCGAACCCGTCCGATCCAATTGTCGTGCCGCTGTGAATTATCACCCTGTTCCCGATCCGAGTTCCCTCTCTTACGGTCACATTGGGATAGATAATACAATCCTTACCAATCCTGCAGTCACTGCCGATAAATGCTCCCGGCAGGATTTTTGTGTTCTCTGCGACATTCACGTTATCTTCAAGAACCGCATATGCCCCTATATGGGCGCTGGAGTGAATGGAACATCTATCACCGATAACCGCATGATCGCTTATCCCCGAGGGATATTTATCTTTATCCGGATAGAAAACTCGGAGCGCCTGCGAGAAGGCATAATATGGCTGAGGATGGATTAAGAGTGTCTTAGTTGATTCTTTAATTTCAGGCGGCACAATGACTGCGCTGGCTTTTGTGGATTCCAGATATTTAAAATACTTTTTGTTGGAGAGGAAGGCCAGATCCCCCTCCCTTGCCTCCTCGATAGGAGCCAGCCCATAAAGCATAAGCTGGGCATCTCCGATTAGTTCGGCGCCCAGCTTTTTCGCTAATTCAGCAGTAGTAATCTGCATGCTTCTTATTGCATCTTCTGGAGTTCTTCCAGGACTTTATCGGTGATATCTAGGCTTTTCTTTGCATAAGCAATATTACCGTTCACAGCATCGAATACATAATCGTAATTCTGCTCCTGGGCTATTCTCTCCAGTACAGCCGTTATTTTATCAAGCAACGGCCTGGTAAGGTCGCGATTGCGCTGCTCGGCTTTTCCACTCTGCCCGAAAACATCAACCATATATTTCTGCAATGCAGCTTCCTTGGAATCTATGACTTCCTGCTTCTTGGCACGAGCTTCTTCCGAGAGCAACAGGGCTTTTTCGCTGAGGTCTTTCTTGAGGCTGTCCACTTCCTGTTCCATTTCCATAGCTTCCTGCTGCCACTCATCCAGTTCTTTGTCGAACTGCTCCTGGGCTTCCAGGAATTCGCTGTATTCGCTTCGGATGCGGTAGGAATCGACATATACAATTTTGCCGCTCTGGGCCAGACCTGGATTGGTGAAAACCAGGCTCATGAGAAAAGCCGCAATCACTGTCCATAAAAGGTTTTTCATAATATTCATCACTTCCCCTATGTTAATTGAACAATTACCTAAAAAGTTGTGCCAACCTGGAAATGAGGTTTCCAGCCCGGGTCATCAGCATTAATACCATATCCGAAATCAAAGCCGATCACGCCCACGCCGGGCACCACGATCCTAAAGCCGGCGCCATAAGACTTATACAATTCATCCTTGTTAAAAGGCGAAACTTGATATCCTGCAAGCCATGAATTTCCAGCATCGGCAAAGAGCAGGGCGTAAATCTGCTGTTGCACTATCGGCACCTGAAGCTCTGCATTATAGACCAGCATTGCCCGTCCGCGAATACTTTGACCCAGAGAGTTTCTGGGGGTCACTCGCCCATCATCATATCCACGGATAGTTCCATCAGGATCGGTGCCGCCGGGAGAAAATCTCTCTGTAAACGGCACCCCGTCATCGCCGTCCGGCGAATCAACCACGCCGACCTTCACCTTTCCGGCCAGCACGAATTTCCAGAACAGCGGTATGAACTGGGAATACTCGAATGTATGTTTATGAAATTCATAGTGTCCGCCCAATGGTCCGCCCGCATATTCAGCAGTATATCTCGCCACCATCCCGCTGGTCGGGAAAAGCGGCAGATCCCTGGAATCGCGCACGATCGACGTATTTATCGATGACGTGCGAAGCCAGTCCTCATCCAGTTCCTGAAGATCAGGATAGCTGGTGCTGTCTGCGAAATCATAATAACGCACATCCTCGATCCGATAGCCGCCATAAATGCGGAAATAATCATCGGGCCATCTCAAACGTCTTCCGAATCTGATCGATCCGCCCCGCCGACCTTCCCAGAAGTCCTCGTACCAGCGTCGATTTAAATTATAAATATTGGTCGAAAATGAGGTCGGCGTTCCAAACAGCCATGGTTCAGAAAAACTGATCGAGACTGAATTCCGGCGGGCGCCGAACTCAACCGCCAGGGAAAGATTTTGCCCGTTACCACGGAAATTAGGCATGCCCAGAGAAACGGTGCCTACCAGACCATCCTGGCCGGAATATCCCGCGCCGGCATTGAACTGACCGGTGGGTTTTTCCTTCATTTCCATAATAAGATCCACATCGCCATTCGGCAGAATTTCGAAATCCGGTATAGCGCTCTCGAAATAATTCAAAAGCATAACATTACGCACTGAACGTTCCAAAAGCGAGCGGCGGAAAATCTGCCCGGGACGTGAGAACATCTCGCGGCGGATCACTTTCTCTTTAGTCCTGGTGTTGCCGACTATTTCAATTTTATTGATTT
>JAABVY010000131.1:4405-15481 GCA_011777135.1 Candidatus Zixiibacteriota bacterium
TTTGTGGCCATAAAATGAGGTTTCGCCAAAGTAATAACGGGGCCCCTCATAGACTTCAATCTGGACCGTCATCCATCTGGGATCAACTTCGTCGATAATAACAGTGTCCGATAAAATTGCTGCATCTATATAGCCCTTCTCACGATAGAACTGAACGATCTTTTCCTTGTCTTCCTCATGTTTTTCCGGATCGAAATTTCCCGAGCGCAAAAATCCCTTGGGCTTGTTGCCCATCTTGCTCCGCAATTTATCATCCGTGAAGACCTCGTTTCCGACAAATTCTATCTCCCTGATTCTGATTTTGGGCCCTTCATCGATATTGAAAACCAGGATATGTTCATTGGTGAGCGGATCATCGGTAACTTCTTTCAATTCCGATTCGATCTTGACTCGGTAATAACCCTTGTCCTGATACTTTGCTTTGATCTGCTTGACCGACGCGAGCACCTGGTTGGGGGATATCATCTGCCCTATTCTGATGGAGTCTATTTCCCGCAGGTCTTTATCGCTTATTTCATCATTGCCCTTATATTGGACCTCGGTGACAACCGGGTATTCCTCGACCTTGATAATCAGATCGATATATTTATCGTCCTCAATTTCGCCCAATAGCTGAACATCCGAAAAAAGCCCCAGGTCATAGATATGCCTGATGGCATCCTGAGTAGCCGTAGAGGTCAGTACCGACCCCACGGTCAGATCGGAAACGGACAGGATCAGGCTCTCGTCAGCCATCCTGTTCCCTTCGACCTCAATTGATGCGATGGTCAGATTCTGGGCCGACAGGTCTGACACAAAAAAAACTGTTAACAGAGGAATTAGTGAAAATAAAAGCCTTTTAAAATTCATCCTTCTTGAACCCTGGGATTACGGTATGGATATTTTGTTTATTTTGATTTCCGTATAGGGTTGACGATGACCGGCTTTGCGGCGGTATTTCGTGCGTCTCTTGTAAGTTGAAACTATGATTTTCTCAGCTTTACCTTGATTAACAACCTCGGCTTCCACCGCCGCGTTTTCAATGTATGGTTTTCCAACCAACGGGTCGCTGTCGGCCTTAATTAGGAGAATCTTGTCAAATTTGACAGTCTCTCCGGGGGACATCGGAAGCCTGGGAACATTGAGGCTATCTCCCTCGGCCACTTCAAACTGCAACCCACCAGTTTCAAAAACAGCGTACATCAAGTCTCCTTTCGAGATTCCAAAAAACTAAGCCGGAATTATACGAAAATCAAACCTTATGTCAAGGTCATTTTGCATACTCAACCTTTTAAACAACAGTGCATATAAATGTTCCAGATATATGAAACCGGCAGGCTTTCCAGGCGTTTAAATCATCTTGACCGGACGCATTAATTTAAGCATAATAGAGTATNNTAGTATCGACATATAAACCCACCGGCGATCAGCCCCGGGCAATCGAAGAATTGGCCGACGGTCTCGAGAGAAATCGGCGCTTCCAGACCCTCCTGGGTGTAACCGGATCGGGCAAGACTTTTACAATGGCCAATGTGATTCAGAAGTATGGGCGTCCGGCACTGGTCATCTCCCACAATAAGACCCTGGCCGCTCAGCTTTATGGTGAATTCAAGGCATATTTTCCCAATAATGCGGTGGAATACTTTATCTCATATTACGATTATTATCAGCCTGAAGCATATATACCTGTAACGGATACGTATATTGAAAAAGATACCTCGATAAATGATGATATTGACAGGCTCAGGCTTCGGGCCACGGCATCCCTCCTGCAGCGGGAGGATGTTATCATTGTAGCTTCGGTTTCCTGCATCTATGGCATCGGATCACCCCAAAATTATAAAGAACAAATGGCCTTTGTGAAGAAAGGCGAGACACGAGATCGCGATGAACTCCTGCGCGATCTGATCAACATCCATTATTCACGCAATGATATCGATTTCAGCCGGGGAACATTCCGTGTACGAGGAGACAGCGTGGAAATATTTCCGGCTTATGAAATCTTTCCCTACCGGGTTGAGTTTTTTGGGGATGAAGTCGAACGTATTGTCGAAATCGATCATGTCAGCGGGAAAATACGGGGGGAACAGCCCGGACTGGCAATTTATCCAGCCAAGCATTTTATAACCAGCCCTAGGCAGCTGGAGGATGCGATTATAAATATAGAAAAGGAATTGGATGAAAGACTGCACGAGCTTCGCAGCCAGAACAAACTTCTCGAGGCCCAGCGGCTGGAATCACGAACGAATTTTGACATCGAGATGATGCGGGAGATCGGCTATTGCAGCGGAATCGAAAACTATTCACGGCACTTGAGCGGAAGAGCGGCCGGAGAGCCGCCCTATACATTAATCGATTTCTTTCCGGATGATTTTCTGCTGATTATCGACGAATCCCATCAGACAATTCCCCAGACTCGGGGTATGTATGCCGGCGATAGGTCGCGCAAGACCGTGCTGGTCGAGTATGGTTTCAGATTACCGTCAGCTCTCGATAATCGCCCCCTGGTTTTCGACGAATTCGAATCACATATAAACAAATGCATCTTCATTTCCGCCACCCCTGACGAATATGAACTGGAGCGGTCGGAAGGCGTTGTCACCGAGCAGATTATTCGACCAACAGGACTGGTCGATCCGGAAATTATAGTAAAACCCCTGGCCACCCAGGTCGATGATTTAATCGAGGAGATTCGCAAGCGAGTAGCGAAAAAGGAACGGATTCTGGTTACAACACTGACCAAGCGGATGGCCGAGGACCTGACCGATTACCTTAAGAGTCTTAATGTCAGGGTGAGATATCTGCATTCGGAGATTGATGCGATCGACAGGGTGGAAATAATCAGGGATTTGCGGCTTGCGGAATTCGATGTTTTGGTCGGAATCAACCTCCTCCGTGAAGGCCTGGATTTACCGGAGGTCTCGCTGGTGGCTATTCTGGATGCCGATAAGGAGGGTTTTCTGCGTTCCGAGAAATCCTTGATCCAGACTGCGGGAAGGGCTGCCAGGAATGTTTCCGGGCAGGTTATCCTGTATGCGGACAAGATTACCGGATCGATGCAACGGGCCATCGACGAGACCAACAGGCGAAGACGCAAGCAATTGCAATACAACGAGAAACACGACATCACCCCGGCCACAATCTTCAAGTCCCGGGATGAAATCATGAGGACTACACTGTTTGCAGATTCCCGTACAAAGGAAGAAGAGCAGGTTCTTCTTCCCGAATTTTTCAAGCATCTTGAGTATTCGGCCAAGATCAATTTTCTCAAGCAATCCATGAAGAAGGCGGCCGACAATCTGAATTTTGAAGAGGCCACATTCTATCGGGATAAATTACGTGAGCTGGAAAGGGATCATCGAACGAAATCCAGTCAAAGACGTTAAATATACAGGAGCTGGCATGAACAAACTAATTATAGTCATGGTATTGACCCTGGCGGCATTTTTAATCACATTCGCATGCGATCGTTCAGTGGATCCACCTTACACCAATCCAGCCGCCATTATGGACTTGTTGGAGGTTGATGAGCTCGCACAGGAGGCTGAAGAGTTCGATTTCATTGATACAGGATCATATACCACCCTGGCGGATGCCCAATCCGGCGATTTTGGTACAACTCAATATAAGCTGGAAATTGACTCCGCATTGCTATCATATCGTGTTGATGTGGGAGATACTGTGCTTGTGGATGCTATCTGGGCCAAGGAGGCATATGCCTATTCCCGGTATCAAATATTCTACAAGTTGACTCTTAAAAATGAAGCCGGAGATTCTGTTATGAAGCACCTGGTCACCGATTCGACCAGGGCGCGTAAAAGACATTATCTCCTTAAGCTTGGACAATCCACCCAGCCTTTTAGAGGATGGGTTTACTGGGGTACAAATATGATTTTCAACCTGTCCCGGACTCAACCGAATATTAGATGGTTTTCAGAAGAACAGGGGGAATTGCCTAATTCAAATGAGATTATAAGGAAAACCAATATTCCGGCACTAAAGCCCGGGGATCGGATTACCGTGCAATATCAGGGATTACCGAGTGATATAGGTTATCTCAATATCAATGAAACCGGTACTACGAGGAGGATCAAATTCACCAGGGTCAATGATGTTATCAAAGAGGCTGAATGGACAGTTTCCAGCAATTACCAGGGCAAAGATCATTTCTATTACGCAGGAGTCGAAATTTACCGTTACACAACCTTGGGGTCGGCTGACACAACGGATACGGACTTTCTGTTTATGGGCCTGATGTATCCTATCAGCGACCAATAAAATTGTGGGAACTTTCCGGATTAATTCGTATATTATTAGACTTGACATAACGGTGAAATTGATTATATAAATATCCCATTATGGAGGAATACTATGGCTAAGAAACAGACTTTTGCAGATAAGCTGAAAAAGAAACAGGCTACGGCGAAAACCTGCCCGGTATGCAACGAGCCGATCGAATATGTTCTTATGGTTAAGTCGGTGGAGCGCGAAGACGGCAATGGTTATAAGTTCAACCAGGATCATATCGGCATTTGCAAATGCAATGAGAAAGAAGTCTTTGCCTGATAACCCGAGAATTATCTGGAATTCAAAACCAAGGGCTTAATCTCTCTTGGTTTTTCTTTTTTTAGAGAAAATTGAATAACTTAAAAAATCGAATAATAAGGGAACTACTCCCATTCATCAACAAACCCGGGCGCTTTATCGGAAATGAAATCGGGTCTGTAAGAAGATCATGGGAGGGGCGGGTAAAAGTTGCACTTGCTTTCCCCGATCTCTATGATATTGGTATGTCCAATCTGGGGCTTTCCATCCTATATCATATAATCAATACTTCTGAAATAGGTCATGCCGAACGGGTCTTCGCGGTTTCCGATGATGTCGCTGAGAGGATGCGTGAGAAGCAGATTCCACTTTTTTCGCTGGAATCGAAAGTGGCTGTCAGCGAATTTGATCTTCTGGGCTTTAACTCTGCCAGCGAGTTGAATTACACCAATATTCTCTCGATGATAGATCTGGCAGGAATCCCATTGCTGGCAAAGGACCGTGACGAAAATGACCCCCTTATAGTTATAGGCGGCGGATGCGCCTTTAACCCCGAGCCATTGGCCCAATTCGCCGACTTTTTCTTCCTCGGTGATGCGGAAGAAGGCATTATGGAAATACTGGAAACAATGAATTCCAGGCTCAACCATTCGCGTGAGGAAAAACTTAAGTTTTTGGCTGAAATACAAGGTGTTTATGTCCCATCATTCTACAGAGATGAATATTCAGAGGATGGAAAATTCAGGTCCTTGACGCCTGTCGATGATTTGGCGCCAAAAAAAATAAAGGCACGGGTCGTTCGTGAGTTAAAGAACTCATATTATCCCTCTACTCCTATGGTACCTGCTGTAGAGATCGTACACGACCGCCTGCCGGTGGAAATCATGCGCGGCTGCGGGCATGCCTGCCGTTTCTGCCAGGCAACTGTTATTTACAAACCCGCACGCAAACGTCCGGTCGATGATATCATCTCCCAGGTTATGACAAATTTGCAGAAGAGCGGATATGATGAGGTAACACTGCTCTCGCTGTCATCCGGGGACTATCCTGAAATCGAGACCCTGGTAAGAAGATTGGTTGAAAAATTAAGAGATAAACATGTGGCTGTATCTTTGCCCTCGCTGCGCATTTCCGGATTGTCTCTGGAGCTGGGAAAGATGATCACCGAGAACAAACGCACCGGGCTGACATTTGCGCCGGAGGCCGGCACGGAACGATTGCGGAAAGTAATAAACAAACCAGTTGATGAGGATACTCTGACAGAAGTTCTGACCGAGGCATTCAAGCAGGGCTGGCAGACGATAAAATTGTATTTTATGATCGGGCTGCCGACTGAAACCGAAGATGATCTTCAGGGTATTGCAGATTTGATAGCAAAATTGAATCGCATTTCCGAGAAGCACAGGGGTCGAAGAAACTTTAATATCACAATCTCCCCTTACTCTCCAAAGGCGCATACTCCCTGGCAGTGGGAGCGGCAAATTAGCATAGAGGAAACCTACAAAAAAATAGATTTTCTTAAAAAGGCGATCAGGAAGCGCAATGTCCATCTCAAGTTTCATGATCCCAAAATTACCTGGCTGGAGGGGGTGCTGGGACGAGGCGACCGCAGGATTGGGGACGTTATCTTGAGGGCCTATAGGTCGGGTGCGCATATGGATGGCTGGAGCGAGAATTTTGATTTCGAAGTATGGCAAAAGGCCTGCCGGGAGGAAGGAGTAGATCCCGAAAGATATCTGGCCGAGAGATCAACAGGTAACCCTCTGCCATGGGATCATATCGAAAAAGGGCTTTCAAAGGAATCGCTGTTGAAGGAGTTTGCAAAATCACGAGGCCTGACTGAAGCAGTCAAATCCCTGGACAAAGAGGAAAAACTCGAAAAAGAACCGCCCCGAAAGAAAAGAAAAGACAATGATGAGAAGATTATGTATGGCCGCGCGCCAAAAGTTCAAAAAGTACAAACTCCAACCACAGTACCACAAAGCCGTTTGAGAATCAAATGGGGACGAAGCGGTCTGGCGCGTTTCCTTTCACATCTGGATAATATGAAAGCGATTGAACGAGCACTTCGAAGGGCTAATCTTCCATTCAGTTTTAGTCAGGGATTCAGGCCCAAACCGAAAATCAGCTATGGCCCGCCCCTTTCGCTGGGTTTTACATCTGAAGCCGAATATTTTGATATTCAGCTGGATGTGCCAGTTCATGACTACATGCTCGGTAATCTGAGTCGGGAATTTCCGCCTGATTTCAATCTGCTGGGCACCAAATCTCTGCTGGGCAAAACACAATCGCTATCCTCACAACTTAATCTGGCAGTGTATGAAGTTGATTTGCCGGTTGATATTGAAGATCTGAAAGAAAAATGTAGTCAAATTCTTGAAGCTTCTGAACTGCATTTCCAGCGCGAAACCAAGTCGGGCTTTGTGGATGTTGAGGGGCGTAAAGCGATTATTGATCTAACCTGCGAGGAAACCGATAACGGCAATAACAGGTTGACGATGAAAACCGGAATGGCCGATCTTGGTTTTATAAAGCCTCTGGAATTACTGCAACATGGATTCGAGCTTCCCCCGAATCTCCTCTCCGAACTGGAAATTCACAGAAAAGGCATGTATCGCATGGAGAATTGTAATTTAATAGACCCCTTCGACTTACTCTGATGACTAATAAATCTTCAGTGAAAATTAAATTTGTTGAAATATTTTTATCTCAGGGGTATAATATCTAGAGTTGAAACAACGGGAATTATATGCCTACAGACAAGATACATATACCGGATTTTAAGAAACTGATAAAACCGTCTCTTAAGGCGTTAAAATATATAGGAATAGTGTTAGCCGTTGGGATCGTCATTTTCTTGCTTTTCGACAATATCATAATGCCGGCTTACACACGTCACGGCACAGAATATCCTCTCCCCGATATAGTTAACATGTCCTTTGAAGACGCTGAAAAAATAGCGAAACGCTATGATTTTCAGATAGCTATTCAGGGCCGTCAGGCATCCCCCAGTATTCCGGAAGGAACAGTATTGTCTCAGGTTCCCTCGCCGGGGACTCAGATCAAGGAGAACCGTGTAGTCAAAGTCATTATCTCGGCGGGTGAACAAATGGTTGAAGTTCCTGAACTCGCAAGATATTCAGTGCGTCAGGCGGAACTGGAGCTGCCCGAATTCGGGCTGAAAGTGGGTAACTATTATTGGGCTGAAACTGATACGCTGGCTAATGATGTCATTGCATATACTGTGCCACCCTCAGGCTCTCTGGTCCCACGTGGCTCAGGTATCGATCTTTATATAAATCGCGGACTTGAGTCGGATGAAGGTTATATGCCCAAGGTGCTCGGAAAACCGCTGGACGAGGCCCTGGCTCTTCTGGATTCGCTGGGTTTCCCTGAACCACGGGTGGAATATGTGACTAATCCATTGCTCCTGCCGCAAATTATCACATACCAGCATCCAGCTGCGGGCACAAAATCCATAATCGATTCGACGGATATCTTTTTGGTGGTACCGGTGGGTGAATGATGATAAAACTGGCGCCATCGATACTGGGAGCTGACTTCGGCCATCTGGAAGAAGAAATCATCAAAACTAATGAATCCGGCTGCGACTGGATTCATCTGGATATCATGGACGGCCATCTGGTGCCGAATATCAGCTTCGGCCCGGAAATTGTGAAATATGTAAAATCCAAATCGGATCTATTCCTGGATTCGCATTTGATGATCTCAAATCCTGAAAAATATCTTGAGGTCTATGCCGAGGCTGGAAGCGATCTTATCGTCATCCATTACGAGATAGAATATGACAAAATCCCGCTCTTGAAGAAGATCAGAAATTTGGGCAGAAAGGCCGGAATCAGCATAAATCCGCATACACCCTTTGAGGCAATCCTGGATATCCTGGAATATTGTGATTTGATCCTGATTATGACAGTGCATCCGGGTTTCGCCGGGCAGAAATTTATGGGCCAGGTGGTGCCGAAAATCAAGCAGGCCCGTGAATATATAGATTCCAACAAGCTGAATGTTGAAATTGAGGTTGACGGCGGGATCAGCATGAAAACGGCCGAAAAGGTCATAGATGCAGGGGCCGATATTCTGGTGGCCGGATCGGCCTTCTATAAATCCGGAAATTACCGCGAATTCACACAAAAAATAAAGGATTTGGCCGAAAAATCCTAATTCCAACTTTTTAGCTCCCCTTTAAAAATAGCTTGCAATATCAGGATTATATAATATATTTCCGGTTTGTTTAAGAAGGATTTTTATGTTTGATGAGCTTACAGATAAATTAGAAGGCGTTTTCAAGAAGCTGCGCGGGCATGGCAAGCTGACTGAAGGCAATATCAAGGATGCCATGAAAGAGGTGCGTCTGGCCCTGTTGGAGGCAGATGTAAACTACCGTGTAGTAAAGCGTTTTATAAAAGATGTCACCGAGAAATCTCTCGGCGCCGAGGTGCTGCAGTCGATTTCCCCCGGTCAGCAGATAATAAAAATAGTGCATGATCAGCTGGTCGAGGTACTGGGTGGTGAGGCTGAGGAGATGACCATAGCTTCTTCCCCCCCCACCAAAATAGTGCTGGTGGGCCTGCAGGGTTCCGGTAAAACCACGATGTGCGGCAAACTGGCGAAATTCTACCGCAAGAAAAATAAATCGCCGTTGCTGGTTGCAGCTGATATATATCGTCCGGCAGCTGTGGATCAGCTCAAGACACTGGGCAAAAACATTGATATTCCGGTATTTCATATCGATAAGGACCCGCCCAAAATCAGCAAGAAGGCACTCGATTTTGCCTATGACAAGAATAACGACGTGGTCATTATCGATACGGCAGGACGTTTGCATATTGACGACGCTCTGATGGAAGAGCTGGAGAAAATCAGGCAGAATGTCGAGCCGCATGAAATACTTTTGATCGCAGATGCTATGACCGGCCAGGATGCAGTCAATATTGCGCAGGAATTCAATCAACGTCTTGATTTGACCGGCGTCATATTAACGAAGATGGATGGCGATGCGCGCGGCGGTGCAGCATTGTCGATCAAGAGCGTCACCGGCAAGCCGATCAAACTTGTGGGTACTGGTGAGAAGATGGATGATATCGAGGTCTTCCATCCCGACCGCATGGCCTCGCGCATCCTTGGAATGGGTGATGTCGTATCGCTGGTCGAGAAGGCCCAGGAAACGATCGATACCAAAGAGGCTGAAAAGCTCGAGAAGAAGCTGCGCAAGGAAGCGTTCACGCTGGAGGATTTCTACAGTCAAATGCAGCAGCTCAAGAAGATGGGGCCGCTGGAATCACTGGTTTCAATGCTTCCGGGAGTCGGCGGAGCGCTGAAGGGGCTCAAGATCGATGATTCCGCCATGGGCAAGGTGGAAGCGATAATCCAGTCTATGACACCGGAAGAAAGAACGAAGCCGGATATTATTGACGGTTCGAGGCGCAGGAGAATTGCGGAGGGTTCCGGCAATTCGGTGGCCGATGTAAACAGATTATTAAAACAATTCAATATGATGCAAAAGATGATCAAGAAGATTTCCCGTGGGCAGATGAAGGATTTTGCCAAAGGTTTATTTTCATGATGAAGGAGGTTTGATTTTTGGCAGTACGCATACGCTTAAGGAGAATGGGTGCCAAGAAGAGGGCATTTTACAGGTTTGTTGCCGCTGACAGCAGGTCGCCCAGAGATGGTAGATTCATCGAGGTATTAGGATACTACAATCCGATTGAGAAACCTGCTAAAGTGGTCGTCCACCAGGATAAGGTGTTCAAATGGCTCAGAAACGGCGCTGAAATGTCGGAGACTGTGGAATCACTGTTCAGGCAAATCTCCATTTTGGAGAAATGGGAGAAGATCAAAGCCGGAGAGACCGGAGAAGATATCACCATAAAGGACACTATCAGCGAGCGGAAAAAGAAGACGAAACGTGCCAAAAAGGCACAGGCAACCGAAGAAGCAGAAACGACAACTGGAGAAGAAGAGGAGAAAACCGAAGAAGAAGAGGCTAAAGCTGAGGAAAGCTAATCTGGAGATTCTATTCAAAGGAGTGTAAAGTGAAAGAGTTCATCGAAACCATCGTTCAGCATCTAGTCGATCAACCGGATTTGGTCCGCTTAACCGAAGTACAGGGCGCGAAGACAACTGTTTACGAATTGAGAGTAGGTCCAGGAGATCTGGGAAAGGTAATCGGTAAAAAAGGTCAGACGGCCAAGTCGATCCGGACGCTTATAGCGGCTATCAGCGCCAAAAAAGGCAAACGTGCTGTCCTGGAGATACTGGAATAACAAGTGTCTGATGACAGAGTCGCCATCGCTTTTATAAATAAAGCCTGGGGGGTCAGAGGAGAGGTTACAGCTGAGCCTCTCACGGAATTTCCCCGGCGTTTTGAGCAGCTTGAGAGAGTCACCGTAGCGACTGCCCGGCAGGATATCGAACTCAATGTGGAATGGACAAAAAAGCATAGCGGCAAAATTGTTTTTAAGTTTAAGGAGATAAATGACAGAGACGAAGCCAACAGGCTTCGCAACTCGTATATAGAAATCGAAA
>JAABVY010000131.1:15502-15897 GCA_011777135.1 Candidatus Zixiibacteriota bacterium
AGCTGATCGGTCTGGAGGTGCATGACTCCGAGCGGGGTTATCTCGGAAGAATAGACGAGATCTGGGAATACCCGACCAACGACATACTGGTAATTCGTTCCGATAAGGGCAGGCTTCTGATTCCGGCAATAAAAGAAATAGTAAAGAAAGTAGATCTTGAAAATAAAAAACTGGAGGTAACGCTTCTTCCCGGAATGGAATTTGAGGCTGAATGAGAATCGAGGTCTTGACCATTTTTCCGGAAATCTTCGACAGTCCGATTAAATCAAGCCTGCTCGGAAAAGCCCGGGATGACGGTATCCTGGAAATCAATGTGACCGATATTCGGGATTTTTCCACAGACAAACACAGGACGGTCGATGACACCCCCTTTGGAGGGGGAGCCGGAATGGTCA
>JAABVY010000287.1:0-852 GCA_011777135.1 Candidatus Zixiibacteriota bacterium
ATCGTTGGAAATCCTCTTCCGCCAGGTCCCACCGGTCCACTTCCATAAGTTCCTGGTATAGCTTCTCCCGTAAAGGGATCAGGAAATGTGTGTCCAGCTGTGCATAAGTCAGCATTTCGTCTGGTAGGGGGCGTTTTCCCCAATTCGCCCTCTGATATCGCTTGTTGGGTTTGATTCCAAAATGGGATTGCAGGATGCTGGCTAATCCGACCTTCTTCCATCCCAGGATGCGGGCTGCCAGCATCGTGTCAAAAAGATTATTAAATTCGAAACCAAAGTCACGATCCAGAACGATCAGATCATATTCCGCAGCATGAAAAATCTTTTCCGTTTTGTGGGAGGCAAAAAGAGAGGCTAATGGGGATAAGTCGTTTATAGCCAACGGATCGACCAGGTAATCTTTGTCTCGGGTGGAAAACTGGATCAGGCAGACCTGCTCCTGGTATGCATAAAGACTGTTGGCTTCAGTGTCAACCGCAACGATGGGTTCCTGGTATAAAATATTGGCGACCTGTTGCAGGGTGTTTGGTTTTCTAACCAACACGGGCTTTGGGAGGTCAAATGACATAAATTTATTATAGCCTAACTGAATAATTGTTTTTCATAGATAATACCATCTTCATTGTCTCCGTAATATTCCCGCATTATACCCACCAAATGATAGCCGCGCTGTTCGTACAGTTGGATAGCCTCGGTATTCGTTTTCCGGACCGTCAGGCGAACGGAGGGGGTTTTTAGTTCAGATTCGCAGATGTCCAACAATGCAGAAGCGATCCCCTGTCTGCGGAAATCGGGGTGAACGGCAATCGTTGCTATCCAGGCGACATTCTCGCGACGGCGTGTTTCTCCGGC
>JAABVY010000287.1:918-1100 GCA_011777135.1 Candidatus Zixiibacteriota bacterium
TCCAATGTTCGTAATGCACTCAGATCTTTCCACTCTGCTGGACGGATCTGGTATTGTGTTTTTGAAATTCTTTGAGCAACCATCTTCAGGTCAATTAAATACGCTGCATGGCAGGCATAACTGAAACCATGCAGCGTATTATTAATCGGATGAAATTATTCTTTCTGACCTTTGATAAAGTC
>JAABVY010000073.1:0-212 GCA_011777135.1 Candidatus Zixiibacteriota bacterium
CGTTCTGGGCGCCCATCATCAAAATACAGATGTTGTTGAGGATTCTTTCGGCTCTCCATCGATCCAGATTCAAATTTGGGGCGAGGGACCAGTTTCCATTTTCCGAGATGGGCAGCGCTTTGAAGGCCGTTGGCGGCGTGAAAACCCAGACGATATGTTAACATTCTATGATCTCGATGGGAATCTACTGCCTCTATCTCCTGGAAATAGCT
>JAABVY010000073.1:353-575 GCA_011777135.1 Candidatus Zixiibacteriota bacterium
CTCCGAGAAACTTCAATGTGTAAGACTTTGCTCACACATGCAGACAGTCCCTGTTGACAACCTGCTGTTAGACTGCTTAAACCATGATTGGTAAGAGGGTAAGGGCAAAATTGTGAAAAATCGTTAGCTCGACACACAATCTAAGTCATAAGCTTACCCGGACTCGGCTGCATTCTGTAAACCAAATATTATGCAAGCCGAGTTTTTTTATGCCTTTTATAA
>JAABVY010000073.1:727-1277 GCA_011777135.1 Candidatus Zixiibacteriota bacterium
GATTATGATTTTCCCGAACCCGGGGACATCCGAACTGGTATTATTGTGTCGATGTCCTCACAAGGCGTCATTGTCGATCTTGGTCTGAAAAGAGACGGCCTTGTGCAGCCTTCTGACCTGGATGAACTAACCCAGGAAGATCGGGATTCTTTAGAACTTGAGGCAGAAGTTCCCGTTTATATTGTTGATACCAGCCAGTCTGACCGGCTGCTCGTTTCCATTCATAAAGCAATGATGAATCAAGATTGGATTCGGGCTGAAGAATTGCTGGAGAGTGGCGAAATCATTGAAGAACCTGTCATAGGTTACAATCGCGGTGGTATCATTGTTCCGTTTGGAAACCTCAGAGGGTTTGTTCCTGCTTCCCATTTGACTAAATTGCGGCGCGGCATGGATGATCGCCAGCGCCAGCAAGTGATGGCGAAATTGCGAAATGAATCCCTGCCTTTGAAAGTGATTGAAGTCAATCGCAGACGGCGGCGGTTGGTGCTTTCTGAGCGAGACGCCCAAAAAGAGTGGCAAGAGAGCCAGAAAGAAGCGCTTATTGAAG
>JAABVY010000073.1:1382-1569 GCA_011777135.1 Candidatus Zixiibacteriota bacterium
GGCGGGGCTGACGGTCTGATTCACATTTCGGAATTGGCCTGGCACCGGGTTAACCATCCCCGCGAAGTTATCAAAGTGGGTGATGAGGTTGAGGTCTATGTCCTTAGCCTGGATAAGGAAGAACAACGCATTGCACTCAGTCGTAAACGATTATTAGAAAATCCCTGGGATACGGCCGAAGAAAGGT
>JAABVY010000305.1:0-200 GCA_011777135.1 Candidatus Zixiibacteriota bacterium
CTGGTGATTAATATGGACTAAAAACTTCCAACAGCTGCGGTAACGTCATCATAGATCTCGATAAAGTGGGTTACACCAGCAATCTCGAAGGATTTAAGCATATCGTCAGTGGCGTTGACTAACACTAATTTCCCCTTTTTCTTTTTACAAGCCTTCTGTGTTTCTAAAAGAACCCATATCCCCCGGCTGGAAATTAGTTC
>JAABVY010000305.1:314-904 GCA_011777135.1 Candidatus Zixiibacteriota bacterium
CTTCCTCCTCGAAGTCCTCAAAACTTATACCATTTACATGATGATAACATTTTCATTGTACTATATTTTTTGTAGTTTTCAATTTTCCAAACTCTTGTTGCTGATCGATCATCTGGGGTTTATGCGAACAGTGGGAGATGTGGCAGAGCTTGACAATCCGATTATTTTCAGAATGGGTGCAGTTAGGAACAGATCACTTTTAGAGATACCCACGGTCAAAGAGGCCATTTGCCACGAGGCCGGTGTTTTTTTAATTCATAAAATTATCTGTAAAATCCGACATATATTACAACGAATGTTGATCGCGTCAACCCGTCAGAATATGACACGAAGGTTTCAGATCCTGTACATAAATGGACAGCGATGGTGATTTTTCGATTAACTTTGTTTCCCTAAGATGATTACTCAGATCAAATCCAGTCAAAAATTCACTTTAACTTTTCTTCTGATTAAGTTATTATTCCTGTACGCGTTCAGCATTGGAAAAAACGCGGATGACCTTAATATTTCAACGAGAATCTCATCAGCCTAGCGCGTTGATGGAAATAACCATAAAAACGATAATAGAGTTTGCAACAGGCAGCCAATTT
>JAABVY010000305.1:918-1665 GCA_011777135.1 Candidatus Zixiibacteriota bacterium
AAATATCCGAAATCTGATGAAACTTAGTTAAGTATCTTCTGTGGCCATACGCTCAGTTTGGAGAATTTTAAATGCATCCGTTCTCACCCGGCACCGTCACTGTTCCATTCAGGAACACCGATGGCTTCACAAAACTTGTGAAAAAGCATCCTGCGCCACTGAATTCCACACAGGAAGGGGGAAATCTGAAATGACACTTCACACCTACCTCCCACAAGACAGATTGCGAGCGATTGCAAACAACACAACGCTGCCTAATCGAACATCCGGTTCTGCCTTGTTCGCTGACATATCGGGATTCACGCCATTGACCGTGTCTTTTCATAAGGTTTATGGAGTGCGGCGTGGAAGTGAAGAGCTCTCCAAGCATCTCGAAACGGTGTACTCTGCGCTAATCACAGAGATTGAGAAGTTCGGTGGAAGCGTTATCTTCGAGCGCAGTATAGGGAGGACAGACCTTCCCGGGGGAAGTTATGACCAGCTAATGGAAAGCATCCGCACGCAAGTCCTGTCTCTGCCGGATGAGACCAGACTGCTGACCGGTCATGGACCCGAAACCACGGTGGGAAAAGAAAGAAAAAATAACCCTTTCCTGTCTGAAAAGGGCTATATCTAATTCAATCTGAGCTGCAATGGGGAGAGTTTACTACAGGTTTTTATATCCTGTTATTCTCGTTATTTAGCATAATCCACAGCGCGGGTTTCTCGGATCACAGTTACACGAATCTGACCGGGATACTGCATTGT
>JAABVY010000305.1:1735-2109 GCA_011777135.1 Candidatus Zixiibacteriota bacterium
ACGCCCTGCTTGCAGCGCGTAGGATTCTTTCACACCGTTGTATGAATTGGCAATCTCTTCCAGAGCCCTCACCCGCTTAATGTACTGTTCCAGGCTCTCACGGCGGGCACCCGGTCTGGCACCTGAAATCGCATCCGCAGATTCAACAATAACGGCCTCTACACTGTCCTGTTCAATCTCATGGTGATGGGAGGCGATGCAATTGACAACTTTTTTGTTGACCCCATAACGCTGGGCAAACTCCGCTCCGATCTGCGCATGGGTCCCCTCGACGTTGTGATCCATGGCTTTACCCAGGTCGTGCAGCAGAGCACCTGCCTTGGAGACATCAGTATCTGCTCCTAATTCAGCCGCGATCACCGAAGCCAGCTGCG
>JAABVY010000305.1:2214-2572 GCA_011777135.1 Candidatus Zixiibacteriota bacterium
TGGGCAGGATGAATTCTTCCATCGAGGACTAATTTTTCAAGTGACCTGCGAGCGACCTCTCTGCGGACCGGGTCGAACGAGGAGATTGTGACCGCTTCCGGGGTGTCGTCGACGATCACGTCGACACCGGCAGACTGTTCAAAAGCATGGATATTCCGTCCATTACGACCGATGATGCGCCCCTTCATCTCATCTGATGGCAGCGCCACGCTGGATGAAGTCACCTCGGTGACGTGCTCGCTGGCAACCCGCTGAATTGCATCGGCGATGATCTTCCTCGCCCTGCGTTCACCTTCGTCAACCGCTTCGTTCTCAACCTGGCGGATCACGCGGGCCATATCATCACGGGTTTCTTTTT
>JAABVY010000305.1:2640-2874 GCA_011777135.1 Candidatus Zixiibacteriota bacterium
AATTCCTCCATACCCTCGGCATGGAGTTTATCGATTTCATTGGCTCTTCTATCCAGGGAGCTTTGCCGTTTGCTGAGCGTTTGTTCCCGGCGCTCGATGCGTTCAGCACGCCGGTCTAGTTGAGCGCGGCGACGCTGTAAGCGGTCATCTTCCTTAGCCAGTTCAGCGCGGCGACGCTTGGCTTCTTCTTCTGCATCTTCGCGCACCTCAATAGCTTCATCCTTTGCCTGCAGC
>JAABVY010000335.1 GCA_011777135.1 Candidatus Zixiibacteriota bacterium
ATTGAGGATCATAACGGCAGAATCGAGGTTGAATCTAAAGTGAATGAAGGTACGACCTTCAGAATCGTAATTCCAATCGGGGGCAATGAGCGGTAGTATAATGGCCGAAAAATCACCAAAGACAATAATGCTGGTCGATGACGATGAGATCGTCGTACAGAGCCTGGGATCATTTCTGGAATTGGAGACAGAATATGATGTGATCAGTTATCTATCGCCCCGTGAAGCCCTGGAAAGGTTGAAGGAAAGACCGGTGGATGTAGTGATATCCGATTTCCTGATGCCGGATATGAACGGCCTGCAGTTTCTAAGCGCGGTACGTGAGATGTATCCCGACCTGCCGCGAATCTTGCTCACAGGCTATGCCGATAAGGAAAATGCCATCAGGGCCATAAACGAGGTGAGCCTGTTTCAATATCTGGAGAAACCATGGGACAACGAACAGCTCAAGCTGGTCCTGAAGAATGCCATCGAATCCAAAAGCCTGAGAGAGCATCTGCNNGAACGAAACAATATGATCTCGCGTGAATTGAAGCTTGCCCGTAAACTTCAGCAGGCACTGCTGCCGCATACGCTTCCCGAAATCGATAATGTGAAATTTGAGACTTTTTATAAGCCAGCAATAGAGATAGGCGGGGATTTTTATGATATCATACCAATGCAGGATGACCGCTGGTCAGTTTTGATAGCGGATGCCACCGGTCATGGAATCCAGGCCGCCTTGAGCACCGCGCTTTTAAAATTCGCCTTCGGGTCATTTTCCGGCGGGAACCATGAGCCCTCAGAGATCCTGAGCGGCATGAACGAGATTCTGGAGAAAGGCCTGCCGGAGCAACTCTATGTGGCAGCATTGGTTGCCAGGATAGATCCGGCACGAAGAGAGTTAACCATCTCCAACGGCGGACTGACTTATCCATATCTGATCCGAAAGCAGGAAAATAAATCTGAAATGGTGCAGTCAAATGGCATGATGTTGGGCTTCATAGGGCCGGAGATGTACAAGCCGGGCCCGGATAAAGCAGTAGTACTTGACCCGGGCGACAGTTTAATATTATATACAGATGGTTTGACCGAGGCCGTTAACAAGGATGGCGATTTTTTTGAAAGCAGAAATCTGCCCGAAGTTATGAGGGAATTATGCGACTCCGCCTGCAGTGAAATAGTCAGCGGCCTGGCAAAGTCCCTGAGCGATTTTAATGGCGGGGAATATAGTGATGATGTTACCTTATTCGGGATTGAAATTAATGCAGACAGGAGATAATGATGGCTGATGATAAGGAGAAAAGCACGGTTGTAATTGTTGATGATGAGGAGATGGTATTGACCAGTCTCAATTCTTTCTTGAGTCTGGAGACAAAATACAATGTCATGACCTTTACCTCCGCAAAAGATGCTCTGGAATACATCGAAAAGAATGACATCGATGTGGTGATTTCCGATTATTTAATGCCGGAGATGGATGGCATATCGTTTCTGGCAAAGGTCAAAGAACTGCGCCCCCAGGTGCCCCGTATTATTTTGACCGGTTATGCCGATAAGGAAAATGCAATTAAGGCTATAAATGATGTCGGGCTCTTTCAGTACATCGAAAAACCATGGGACAATGATGATCTTCTGATTGTGCTTCGCAATGGCATCGAAAGACAAAAGCTGATGAAAAAGCTTGAGGAGAAGATTGCGGAAATCAATAAGGCTTACGGTGAGCTTCAGGGATTGCAGAATGAAATCGTTAAGACATTTATCTAAAAGCTGAATCCAATCTTGAATAGAATCCTGCCCTTTGATGATGAGTCCTGGGGCTTTTCTATACTGTCCCCGAAATGGTAGAATATCTCGGCCATCAACCATCCAGCCAGAGCTCCAAATATGACATCGGTGATATAGTGTTTATAAGCATCGATACGGCTATAGCCCACATAAGAGGCCCAGCCAAACAGAACTGTGGGCGGCAGCCAGTTCCAGGCGTTATAATCGCTGGCAGTCATCTCCTGCCGCATAACCTGGCGGATACGCATATTCAAAAAAGCTGTCGAGAAGAATGCGCTGGAGGTATGACCGGAGAAAAATGACACCCGATCTTCGGAATAATCATGGTTATTATTTCGGTTGTAAAGTTCAGGTTCGAGCGCCACCATTGGCCTCGGACGTGCGAAGAACCCCTTGGTAATTCCGGTTATGCCTTTGGTTGCCAGAAGCCCTGTACCGTACAGAAACATGTCCTGCCAGACATCTTTGGCCCGCTCATTCCTGGGCCAGCTGATGTCAGCTCCCAAAAGAAAGCCGCCCATCACAATGGGGGTGATTGCAGACCCGAAGCTGTGGTCGAGCCAGTTGGTTTTACCCGGATAATACCTTCCACCCAGAAAACGCTGAATCGACTCTTCCCATGGCGCCGGACCTGATATCACCGGGCTGCGTGAGCTGTCGAAATCTATAGCCCAAAGGCCTGCTGCTCCCAGCGTAAATGATACGGCAGAAATTGCCGTGATCTCTGTGCTTGACAAATATTCATCTTCAGATGCCAGTAAACTCTGTGCACAAAAGAGTAGTATGCACAGAACAAGTTGGAGGCTATAAACCCTGATCTTTTTCATATCTGGTTGCCATTCAAGTCATCAGTGTAGTTTACTTATGAGGATATTATCGTAGGGAATTTGCATGTTGTCAAGCGCTTTGAAGAAGTGGCCAAGGGTTGTCAGATAATGGTCGGAACGTTCAGAAATGTCCTCGCGGATAGTCGGGGAAACATTGCTGTAGAAATAATGGCCTGACTGGGCATTGACCTTGACAAGCCTGTTTTCCCTTTCTGTGTCGATCCAGAACGCACCGGCGGTTAGGACCGCTTCTCCCGGAAATAGAAAAGCATGATTGGCCCGGGGTACTTTTTTACCGGTTTCCTCTTCTATACGATTGACCTCCTCGCGTAAAAGCTCCCTCCCAAAGCGAATCTTGTATGTCGGGCTGACAGCATAGAAATATTCTCCGCTCTGAAGCGTGTCAAAGCCTTCTTTTGTTAGAGTCTGGATTACCCGCAAATCACCGCCCCGCTCGAAGAACTCATGGATTTCCTCTTCAAATTTGGCCTCTTCCTTATTAGGATATGCCTCCCGCGGCGCATTATCCCTGAACCATTGCAGAGTTTCATCAGTGGGGACAAAGGCTGTCACATCATTGATAAATTCCAGATCGATCTCGGCATAGCTGTAGAGAAAATCTTTGTAGTTCTGGTAGCCTTCGATGATATAGGGAACATCTGATGCGTAAGGATTTTCTTCTGGTATGTATCCGGAATCATATTGAATGAAATAATCAGCTATTTCCTCCCGCTCAGAAATGGGCACGCGGCTGACATCACTTCTAAGCTGGCTATAAACCAATACCCAATTCAGGACAAGCTCATATCTGATGCCATTTATGGTTTGGAGTCTAAAAGTATCAATCAAACCGTCATCCCGGTAGGTATAATACTTCTCAAAGTCGTATGATGAACCGTTGGGCTCAGGATATTCATTAATTACAGTTATATTACTCATACCATCAGCAATTTCAAGTCCATTTTCATAAAGTTCCGTGTCAGGGCAAATAACCCTTACCGGACTGCAGTAAATAAACGTAGAGTCGTCGTATGTTGTATCACAAAGAGGCCCGGTTACCAGGTAACCCTCACTTTCGGGAAAAACCTTCTCGAGTTCAATTTGCAATTTAACATTCTGAATGCCCATTAAATGGTTGAAATCTTCGCCGCTGATGGCATTCGGGTCGTTAGAATTATTTGATTGACCATTAACAGATACGGATGCATGCAGTAGATATAAGATCAAGGCCGCTATGAATAAATGACTTTTCATGATTACAAATCAATCCACATGTTCGATACCAACTAATGAGAATCTATCTTCATCCGGGTGATACCAGAAATGCAATCGGGTTGGTTTGCCTGGGTCACCATTTCCTCTGGCAGTCCTGATATCCATCCTGTAAATATAATCTTCTTTTTTATCAGATGCCTCAAATGCCGAGGCCATCTTATCCAAATCTTCTCCGGTCAATGCAATTTCTGTATTTTCAACCTTTCCTTTGAGAACAAGTTCCTGGCCGCGATATCTGATCTCATAATTATACACAGTATTCTCCGGCCAGAGCCCGTATTCGACTCCCAGATCATCGAAACTGATTATTAGATCATTGCCGACATATTCTGTTTTAAAATAATCCAGTGGATTGACTTTTGAAAACCAGAATCGTCCGATTTTGTCGCGGCGCCTTTTCAGCGTTTCGAACAGGTATTCCTCAGCCTCGGGATTTGAATACTGGCCGGTTTCAATCAGGGCTCGCAGGTCATCATCGCGGAAAGCTGTCACGATTTTGGCTCCCCAGTAGCAGTCCCGGTCTGTTTTATCCTCAAAGGCTGGATTAGGGTAGATCGGATCGAACTTATCGGGCTGAAAGATATCGGCTTCAAAATATCCAATTGAGGGATAGATTACCTCGCCACCTCCCCTCCAGTCCCAGGTCTTAATGCCGACTGTTATCAGGGACACGAAGGCATCACGAAGATCGATCATATTGGCATAGCCCTTAACTGGAGGCTTCGGCCCCTGGCCGTCAGAGCCGAATGTGGACCCAAAATCGATCAGGAAATGCTTTAGAAATCGATTTCCGTTTTCCTCCACATAAATATCGAGCGAATTCTGATCCTTTAAGTCATAATGATTTATGAAGGAGCCGATGACATACAACCCGCGCAATTCCCGTCTGTCCTGATGATTGAACCAGTCATTGGGGTCATCACTGCGTGTACCGCTATAGCTGAAAGGGCCCTTGATTTTCCCATGAATGCCCAGAGAAAGCGAGGCCAGCGAGCGAATTCTCCCGTCCGGTTCGTGATGTACACGTTCAAGAATATCCTCTAAGTCCTGCTGTGTGAATTCTCTTTCCGCACCGGCGTTATCTTCAAATGTCACGCCTTCTTTGACCCGAAGGATTTCGGGACGATAGTATATGATTGTTTCCTGCGGCACATTATAACCGCAGGCATGGAGATACCGGGAGGCCATAGCAGCCGCCGCGGTGGCCATCTCCGGATAGCCTTTGGGATCGAATTTGATGACATACTGGTCTCCCCGTGAATCCTCGATCCAGAAACCGGGGGTGGTTCCCTGCACCTTTGGCCTGAAGACAAGCCATGGGCCGCTGGTGTCAGGTCCGGGGGTGAGATCGACACCCCTGGCAATTTCCGCTGGAGTCATGCGGCTGAACCCATGACGATTCGTGAACCAGGTAGAGTTGGGAACCTCGTCGAAACTGTTAATATTAGCCGCTTCTTCACGCTCGTCAGACAGAATCCTGAAATTCCGTTCCAGATCAAGACCGTCTTCTATCTGGTCGAAGCTGGAGCGCTTGATGGACATCCAGGCCAGGTTTGGGTCCTTGGATGATGGTTCCGGGATGTCCTGTTTATCATTATCAACCCAGTAGGGTCCTTCCGGCTCCAGGCTTGGCTTATAGCCACTGCAGCCCAGCATAACCATCAGTAGCATTATCATCAAAGACATCTTCATATAGTTTTTCATAATATCCACCCTATAATGTTTCCGACAACTGAACATAGAATTGCGGGCTCTCCTTGCTGAAAGCAGCAAATGCACTGAACCTCAGGCCTTCCTGATCCCACAACCTCATACCGATACCGGTTGAGTAATGCCAGTTTTTGAGATCAAAGTCCTCAGAAAAGTCATCAAAGACCCTTCCCTCCTCAAAAAACAGGAAACCATCCATACCCTGCAGGAGGGGAAAGCGGTATTCGACCGCCGCCAGCATGGTGGTATTGTCAATGAAACGGTGCTCTTTATATCCGTGCAGGCTCTCCTCGCCTCCCAGCGATGGCCTGAGATAGAAAGGCAAATCCGGTGATTGATCGGTTTTACCAACGGTCTCCGTGCGGAAATTAAGAACCAGCACTCTTTGCCTGTAGATATGAATGAATTGATATAGATTGACCGAAGCAAGGAAGTATTCAAGATCCTGAAGCTGTCCTCTGCCCCTGTTGTAGGATATTTCAAGGGCATTATATCCTCCGGATGCGGCCTGTCCGGGATGATCGCGCCAGTCATATGCGAGATTCATGCCGACAGTCAGAAGCCGCGCGTCTGCAAGCACCTCATCGCTAAGATTGAATTTGTCCTGGATTAAATCCAGAGAGCCGGTCAGAGATGGGTCCTGCCCGTCATAGATATTCATTATGCGGTAGGAGAAGTCAACTCCTGCCTGAAGCTTGCCGGAGATCGAGTGATTCCAGCCGAAACCCATAAATCCCGTCTCCAGGTTGAAGGCAACCTCATCTATGTCGGAAGTCCTGTTGCCGATACCATAGAAACTCTCCCGGGGCTTCTGCCTGTAACTGAAATTAAAGTGCACTTCATTAAAGATGGAACTCTGAGGCATGATCCTGTATCTCGCGCTGTAGGTCTGATAGTCATTAGTGGAATATGATGCCTTGACTTTAAAATCCTCATCTTCAGAGAAGAGGTCTTTGACCCTGTAAACAATCCCCCCTTTGACACCGGCATTTGAATTGTATCCTCCTGTGGGATAGAATCCCCAGATCGGCCTGAATTTCAAAGCAAAAAGTGTCTGGATAATGTCGGAATAGACAATCTCGTTTACAGTGAAATCCGAGACATTTTTTATTATCCAGAAGGGAGAATTAAGTATGAATGACGGTACGGCCATAACAGCCTCCCCAAAGGTAGTACTCTCTTCCGGCTTCTCACGGATTCTCATTGTATCGATCTCGTAGCAGAATGCAGGAATGGCAAATACCGTTATGAAGATGAGCGTCAGTATAAAAACCCAAGCGGTATTCGCCGGATATGATTCAAATCTTTTCATATTGGCCCCCGGGTTATATAAGTTTTTCAAGTTATATAAATTATATAAGTGTTGAAAATATGGCAATACATTTATTGTAAATAATTTTTTCAGAATGCGCGAAAAATTCTTTCTATTCCGTTCAATCGCTGCCCCGAAACAGCTTAAAATCCGATTAAGCCGCTTTTTTACTTGTCATTGAAAGCTGATCTTAATTAACTTGGGGAAAACTCTTTCAGGTTTTCATCGAAAGAGAGGCCTGATTATATTTGAAAGGAATTCCTGAGTGGGTGAAATCCCAATTCTACAGGACATAGTTGTAATCTTTGGATTCTCCGTTGTGGTCCTGTTTATATGTCATCGCCTCGGCATACCATCGATAGTGGGATTTCTTGTGACCGGTCTTCTGATCGGACCATCATCCCTGGGAATCGTGCGATCGATACATGAAGTTGAGGTCCTGGCAGAAATCGGTGTGATCCTGCTTTTATTTTCAATTGGGATCGAATTTTCATTCCGCAGCTTGCTGCGCTCGAAACGCCTGGTTTTGATGGGCGGTACATTACAGGTACTTCTGACGATCGCGCTTGCCTATTTGGTTGCCGTTCAATTCGGACAGGGAGCCTCGCGGGCATTTTTTATCGGCTGCCTTATGGCGTTGAGCAGCACGGCGATTGTGCTCCGCCTTCTTCAGGAACGGGTTGAGATTGCCAGTCCGCACGGACGCGTGGTACTATCAATACTCATTTTCCAGGATATAATAATAGTACCGATGATGATCTTCACCCCTCTTCTGGCCGGAGCTGAGAGTGCCGCTGGTGCCTCGCCTCTGATGCTCGTGCTCAAAACGGTAGGTGTTATCGTACTTGTTATCCTTGCCGCCCGCTATGTGGTGCCGGGCATATTATATCAAATCACACGTACTCAAAGCCGCGAACTTTTTCTGCTGAGTGTTGTGGTAATCGGCATGGCCGTGGCCTGGCTGACCTCCAAGGCCGGGCTTTCTCTTGGATTGGGAGCGTTTCTGGCAGGTCTGGTCATTTCCGAATCGGAATACAGCCATCGAGCGCTGGAGGGGATTCTGCCGTTCAAAGAAGTCTTCACAAGCTTCTTCTTTGTATCTGTGGGCATGCTCCTGGATATCTCCTTCTTTCTGGAGAATCCGATTCTGATCGCAGCAGGCGCCCTTCTGGTTCTCCTAGTGAAAAGCGGTTTGGCTGCAGGAGTGGCGCTCCTTTTGGGTATGTCCAGCCGGGTGGCATTGATTGCAGGTCTTTCCCTGGGCCAGGTCGGCGAATTCTCATTCATTCTTTCCAGGGTTGGATTAGAGTTTAACCTTATAGACGGCGATATCTACCAGAAATTCATTGCAGTCTCGATTATCACCATGGGCGCCACGCCCTTTATTATATCCGCCGCGCCCGGATTGGCGGAGAGGATGTCGGATTGGCCATTTCTGCGCAAATACAAGAGTGGGTCGTATATTGCAATGGGTGATGAAACTAAGGTCGATACTGGAAAGCTGGATGATCACCTGGTAATCATAGGCTTCGGGATTAACGGCCGTAATGTTGCCCGTGCTGCCAAAGCCTCGAATATCGACTACAGGGTGATCGAAATGAATCCGGATACGGTCAATCAGGAACGGAAGAAGGGTGAGCCGATATTTTACGGTGATGCTGCAGGTGAGGCTGCCCTGCATCAGGCAGCCATAGAACGGGCACGAATTCTTGTCATAACCATTGCCGATCCCAGCGCCACCCGGCGCATTACCGCACTGGCGCGCCGTATGAACCCGCGTATTCATATAGTTGTCAGGACACGCTTCGTGCAGGAGATGAAACCATTGTATGACCTGGGGGCCGACAATGTCATACCTGAGGAATTTGAAACTTCGGTGGAGATATTCACTCAGGTGCTAATGAAGTATCTGGTGCCGCGGGAAGAGATTGATAAGTTCATAGATGAGGTCAGGTCGGACAGTTATCAGATGTTCCGCGGGCTATCGCGAAGGACATCAAGTGTGTCAGACTTGAAGCGACACCTTTCTGATATTGACGTATGCTCACTGAGAGTCGATAAGGATGCCGAATTAGCCGGGAAAACTCTGATGGAGACTGACCTCAGAAGAAAGCATGGGATCACGGTGATTGCCATTCAGCGCGGGGACAGGGTGATCACGAGTCCTGATGGACCATCGAGGATTGAAGCCGATGACATGCTCTATGTTTTGGGGGATGTGGAGCATATAAGCAGATTTCAGAAATTGATTAAGGCTGATAGGAATTAGATTTATTAATCTGATTGGAGAGCTTAACTCCGGGAATTAAAAATGCAACAATCAAGGGAGAGAATATGGAGGTTAACAATAGAGTGGCGCTTGTCACAGGAGCATCAAGGGGAATAGGCAAGGCTATTGCGAAGGGCTTCGCTGAGAAAGACTATCGGGTAATCGTTCATTATAATATGAACAAAGCTGAAGCGGAAAAGACCTTATCAGAACTCCCTGGGGGTTCACATCTCCTCGTACGCGCCGATATGGCGGATTCGGAATCTGTGCAGGCGATGGTGGATGAAGCCAAAGAAAACATGGGAAGAATTGACGCTCTTGTGAATAATGCCGGCGTTTTTATCGAACATCCCCCTGCGGACACCGGCTTCGAGGATTGGCGGAAGGCCTGGAAAGAGACAATTTACACAAACCTTATCGGACCGGCCAATCTCTCCTATTTTGTTGCCCGTCATATGATTAAGGATGCTGGCGGCAGGATCATCAATATTTCTTCGCGCGGAGCATTTCGGGGTGAGCCTGATGCCCCGGCCTATGGCGCCAGTAAAGCAGGTATGAATTCCATGAGCCAGTCCCTGGCCAAGGCCCTTGCGCCTCACAATATATTTGTCTATACCGTTGCTCCGGGATATGTCTATACCGATATGGTAAGGGATTTTCTGGAGGGTCCGGAAGGAGACGAGATTCGCGCCCAAAGCCCCCTAAACCGGGCCGCCAGCCCGGAAGAGATAGCCGGTCTGGTTGTGTACCTCGCTTCTGATGCTCCGGAGTATCTGACCGGGAGTATTATCGACATCAATGGCGCATCCTACCTGAGAAATTAAGTGTTCATGTAATGCCAGTTCAAAACCAGGAACTTCTTAGCTTTCTTGATGTTATAGATATAAAACATCCAAAGCGTTTCCCACTTGAGAATTAAATTTTATCTTGACTTCTTTGATAATTCGTAGATATTTAGTGTGCAAAATATTTGAGTTGAAAAGATGGTTGATACAGATATAAAATATTCGGATCAGGTCATTGTAGCATTGCGGCGGATCATGCGCGCAATTGATCTGCATTCCCGTAAGCTGGTCCAGGACTACAGCTTGACCGGCCCGCAACTCCTTTTATTACAGATGATTATGAGGAAAAAGGAGGCCTCGCTCGGAGAACTGGCCAGAACTGCCAGCCTGAGTAATGCCACTGTTACCGGTATTATCGATCGTCTTGAGCGTAGAGGACTGGTGGAACGAAGGCGTGGTTCGAAAGACAGGCGTCAGGTTTTTGTTCGCGGGACAGAGTCTGCGCGCAAAATCCTGGAGAATGCTCCGCCTCTGCTGCAGGAAAAATTTCTGGATGAATTCAGCAATCTGGATGAAAGCGAAAAAATTCAGATTCTCGATTCATTGAATCGGATCGCCCACATGATGGGGGTTGATAAGCTTGATGCCTCGCCTTTTTTATCCAGTCATCCGCTGGAGGCATCGGAAATAACAATTATTGAAAGGCAAAATGGTCCGAATGAAGGAAACGGATCAGCAAAAGAAGGGACATAAGATGACAACCCAAACCAAGCTGGACGAAGATAAGGTTACCAAGGAGAACTTGAAAATACATGAAGTGCATAAGCCTGAGGAAATGCCGGATTGGATCACGGTTGATGAACTGGCGCATTTTCTGCATGAAAGCCTGAAGCCATATGAGGATACGGTTGAGGATATCAAGAGAGCGATTGACTACACGTTCTCTGATGCTGAAGGCAAGGGCGGATTCATACTGATTGGCGAGATCGAAAAGCAGCCGGTGGGGGCGCTGGTTATGCTGCATACCGACATGGGCGGATATATCCCTCCCAACATCCTGCTTTTTATCGCAGTTGATCCGATTGCCCGCGGCAAGGGAATCGGTGGAGAGATTGTCAAATACAGCTTCGATAAGGCTGAGGGGGATGTGAAACTCCATGTCGAATATGATAATCCAGCCAAGAGGCTATATGAACGCCTGGGGATGACCACAAAATATGCCGAGATGAGGTACACTAAATGAACAGGGTGACCATAAATCTCGATGTTCTCCAGCATAACCTGGCGACCATAAACCGCTGGATGAAAAAGCACGGGGCGAGCTGGACAGTTGTCACCAAAGTACTCTGCGGTCACATTGAAACTGTCAAGGCCTTAAAAATGCTGGGGGTTAACTCGATCGGCGACTCCCGTTTAGAGAATTTTGCGGCAATACGTAAATCGGTCGGCGATTTCGAGACATGGTACCTGCGTGTTCCCGATCTTTCCTCCATACATGATGTTATTTCTCTATCCGATGTCAGTCTCAACAGCGAGATCGATGTAATCAAGGAGCTTAATCATGAAGCCGCCTTGCAGGATAAGATTCACAGGATCATCATAATGATCGAACTGGGTGACCTGCGGGAGGGCATCCTTCCCGGTTCGCTGATTAAATTCTATGAGGAAGTGTTTGAACTTCCTAATATTGAGGTTTTGGGGATTGGCGCCAACCTTGGATGTCTCGCAGGCGCGGTGCCGTCTATAGATCAATTCATGCAGCTGATATTATATCGTGAGCTGCTGGAACTTAAATTCCAGCATAAGCTTTCAATGATCTCGGGCGGATCGACTGCGGTGCTTCCGCTACTAGTAGAAAAGTCACTTCCAAAAGCTATAAACCATTTCCGGATCGGTGAGGCAATATTCCTGGGCACGGATCTGATAAATGGCGGGACATTGCCGGAGCTTCGTGACGATGTCGTCCTTCTGGAGGCGGAGATTGCCGAAATGAAAGAGAAGAATCTGGCCACAGCGGCCGAGACTGGCACATCCACACCCACCCCATTCATGCCCGATGATGAGGAGGAAATAGCCCCCGGTCAGCGAGGATACCGCGCCCTGGTCAGCGTCGGACAGCTTGACACGGATGTCGGGGGGTTGACACCGATTGATCCGGATCACAGGATTGCCGGCGCCTCCAGCGATATTGTAGTAGTGAATCTGGGAGATAATCCGGATGGCCTGAAAGTCGGCGATACGATTAAATTCAGGTGTAACTATTCAGCGCTGCTGAGGTTGATGAGCGGACGTTATCTGGAAAAAGTGATAGTGCCGACTTTAGAGGAATTTGAAGAAAAGCTAAGCGAGAAAGGCAAATCGGAAATCGAGCCTGTTCTGGACGAGATAGAATCATAGGAGGGAGCCTTCATCTTCTGGAACGGAGATTCAGGGATAAAAATAATCCGCAGACGACCATACATCACGCCGCAGTGTTTTGAGCCGGTCTGGATCCAGGGAGGAATCAGCCAATGAGTGAACGTCTTATCCTGTGGGGCATTGTAATCGCCTACATGATCTTCATTTTCACCAAGGGGGTCCTCAAAGTAAGAAAAGTTGGTACATCTGATGATTTTCTTGTGGCCGGACGTAATGTCGGATGGTTCATGCTCTTCGCCACCATGGGCGCGACTGTTATTGGGGGGGGATATTCGATTGGAAATATCGGAAATACATACGAGTTCGGCATCCTCTGGCTTCTGGTGTCAACCGGGGGCTATTTTCACTTCATTTTTTCCGGGCTTGTTGTTGCACCTCAGTTCCGTGAGGCGGAGCTCTATACAGTGGCCGGGTATTTTGGTCATCGCTACGGAGAAAAGCCGCGCTTCCTGGTTTTAATTCTATCCCTCTTATTTTCGGTTTTTATCGTCGCGGCGCAGATGGCGGCTTTCGGCACGGTTCTGTCTGCAATTCTTCCAGAATTTGCCGATTCACAGAGTGTCCTGCGCTGGGCCATAATAATTGGCGGATCCATGGTTGTAATTTACAGTACGGCCGGGGGACTTCTTGCGGTCATTCATACTGATCTCTTTCAGTTTCTTGTTCTTCTGGGCGGATTTGCAATCACTCTCCTGTTCTGCATTCCATCAATTTCGGATTCATATAATTCCGAAACCGGCAAATTCGTACCCAACAGATTCGGGACCGCGGATTTTGTCGACCCCGCGGACCTGTCGCGGACTATATTGAACTCTCCCGATTCCGTCTCGCGCTATATACGGGAGGGGATAACCGCGACCGAGGAATTGTCCCTGGACAGCTTAAGGAGGCCGGTAAGCGACTCTGCCGAGCTCCGAAAAGAGTTGGTCGATGTCTTCAATTATTTCCTGGTTGAAAAGGACTTCTACAACAAGGCACGCTTTGCTCATGTTAATCTCAGTCCACAGACACTGGAGTTGATGGGCGCCGATCTGGAGGACCGTGACCTGCGCAAATTCAACCTGTCCTTGATTCAGGATACCTATCCGGATGAAATTGAGCGTAATCGCCAGATTTCGGCTAATTTTTTCAAGATCGAGGGAGGCATGGGCTGGATGTTTCTGATTACCACATTCCTGGCTTTTTTCCTCGGGGAAACCTTTGCGCCCGGTTATGCCACCAGATACTGTATCGGTAAAGATATCAAGAATACACGAATTGGCATTGCCGGAGTCGGCTTCTTTCTTGCGATCACTTTTCCGGTGGTACTTTTCTTCATTGCGCTTTATGCCCGCGTGCATTATCCGGATATCGATCCACAACAGGCACTTCCGATGGTGGTACAGACCCTGAATAATCCTGTAATTGGCGGTTTGATGATAGGTGCGCTTCTGATGGCGGTGATGTCGTCGGCCGATTCTGCCTTGAATTCATCCACAGCAATCTTTGTGAAAGATCTGTTTGAACATCAACTGGGTTGGACCGATAAGGGGGATGGTAAGATATTGCGCCTGGCCAGAATTTGCACGGCGCTGCTGGGCGTAACCGCAATCCTGATTGCGGTTCTGTGGTCGGATATCATAGGGCTGCTGCTATTTACATATCATGTCTGGGCCCCAGCTATAATCTTGCCCGTATCAGTGGGCGCAATATATAAAAAACGGTCCAGTACAATGACTCGTAACATATTTATTACAATGCTGGCTGCTACAGTTATCACCCTTCTGTATAGATTCATAATGGTTCTGGAAGACAAATTTGATTTTGCCATTTTCAGCGAGCGTATCTACGAGTTTATGAATCAGTTCGATCCGGCTGTGTTCGGGGTGGGAGTGTCGATCATCTCCTTCACACTTCTTACCGTACTCTCTTCGTTATTTAAGAGTAGATCGAGACCGCAATAAAGAACGGCAGGCCTGAGGACCTGCCGCAAATATTAAGCACCTTGATCTATGAACTCTATTCCGCTTCTTTCAGAGATTTCCGGAATGCCTCGATAACCTCTTCAACCTCGTCACTTTCGATTACCAGAGGCGGCATCCAGCGCATTGTCGCTTTGGTCGAAAGTGATGAATGGGCACCATACTTTTTCATGCCCTCCTGCACCTTTATCATGTTCTCACGGCTGTCGAAGTCGATGCCGATCATCAGGCCGGCCGTACGGAATCCTTTCAGAATCGATGATTTTATCTGTTTGAGGCCGGATGCAAATTCTTTTGAGTGTTTGGCCGCCAATCCGGGAAGGCCCAGGGTTTTCATCTGACGTGTTGCGATTAAAGCCGCTACCATAGCCATAGGATTACCGCCGAAAGTGGAACCATCCATACCCGGATGCATCTTATCTGATATCTGCTTTTTTGTCACCACGGCCGTAACAGGATATCCACCGCCGAATGATTTGCCGATCGTCATAATATCGGGACTGATACCGTAAACATGGCTGGCAAACCATTGATCGTCGTCCTCGGCAACCCGTCCAAATCCGGTCTGAACCTCATCGGCAATCACAAGGGCGTCATATTTATCACAAAGCTCACGCAGACCATGAGCGAAATCCTCTGTGGCCGGGTTGATTCCCGCTTCCTCACCCTGCACAAGCTCCAGTATTACGGATTTGGCCTCGCCCGAAGAGAGATATTTCTCGACCGCATCCAGATTCC
Source organism: Candidatus Zixiibacteriota bacterium (assembly GCA_011777135.1). Lineage (GTDB taxonomy): Bacteria > Zixibacteria > MSB-5A5 > JAABVY01 > JAABVY01 > JAABVY01. The sequence continues at coordinate 15,063 of JAABVY010000335.1, forward strand.
CAAAGGGAGCGAAATGCACCCATGGCTCTTTGTCAAGTCCGAATGGTTCCCTGTAATTCTTGTTGTATGTGACCGCCACCGCGCCATGAGTGCGTCCATGAAAGCCATTCTCGAATGCGACTACCCCTGTGTGTCCCGTATATGCCTTGGCAATTTTGATCGATTTATCAACAGCTTCCCCACCGGAATTCTGCCAGTAAAAGTGAGTAAGGCCATCAGGCATCATGCCCTGAATTTCTCTTAAGAACCGTGTTCGTGCAACCTGTATCCGATCCTCTTTCTGGGAGATCAGCAGATTGGCCTGATTATAGAGGCCGCGTGCAATCTCAGGATTGGCGTTGCCAAGATTGGTTGCGCTGTAATTGCTGTCGAGGTCTATATAGGAATTACCTTTTGAATCCCATATTCGTGCCCCTTTACCGCGCACCGGCAGGAGATCATCTTCCAGGCGTGATACGGGGATTTTGTAACTTTTATGCATAGCGATTACTTCTTCGGTGGAGATCTCCGATTCATAAAACAGCTTGACCGCCTGGTTTACCTGATTTTGATTCAATTCCGTTGCGAGTATATCCGCAATGGCCATGCCTTCATCGGCGGTCATCGGCTCATCCAGCTTATGCCCCTTGATTTCGGACTTGCATTTGTCATTCAAAAATTTTGCCTTGTCATTTTCCTCTATAATTATGCCGATTACTTCCGCAACTCGTCCCATGGTAGCGTTTGTCCTCTCCGGGTTTTTCAGCGGATTGTAGATGATAACCTCTTTCAATGCTTCACGAGGCTCCAGTTTTTCAATTACGATATCGGTTTCTGCAGTTATTTCATGATCTGGCGGATTCATTTTGTGCTCCTTTTTGATGGATACGAGGGCTTGATGATTTGGAGAAAGCAATTTACCTGCAAAAGGACTTTCATGTTCATACTTAACGTAGAATGAATGATTAGTATGAACAATTGCCTGATGCCGGATGCAGGATCATGAGGAAAAGCGATCTGATCGCCCAAACCAGCCCTTTTTGTATCCAGATGATTATTTCGTCATACCGGTTTTTGTAACATATATTAATATATAAGCAAATCACCTCAAATGTCAATCAGTGATCCAAAAAAGTCAGAGCGTTGTAAAGAACTTGCCATTTAAAGAAATTGATATATTTTCGCAATTACGTATCGAAGAACTGAAATATCGTGCGATATTTATAATATATCTGAAGATGAGGATCCAGACAGGAGATAAGATGGAAGTCAAGCTGGATGAGTTACTGGACCTGAGAAAGACATTGCACCGCAATGCAGAACTTTCCGGAAAGGAAGAGAAAACATCTGCACTGATTAAGGACTATTTGAATATATACCCTCCAGATAATGTCATCGATGGTCTGGGTGGTTATGGCCTCGGAGCTATCTACAAGAGTAAATCCGAAGGTCCCACAGTGTTAATCAGGTGTGATCTTGATGCTCTCCCGATTCCAGAATCAATAGACCTGGAATATTCTTCTCAAGCCGATGAAGTTTCGCATAAATGCGGGCATGACGGCCACATGACCATTGTGTCTGGTCTGGCGCAGGTTCTTCACAACACTCGACCCGAAAGAGGTAGGGTTGTGCTTTTGTATCAGCCGGGCGAAGAGGTGGGTAAAGGCGCTCAATGGGTACTTGATGACGAAAAGTTTTCACAAATCGCTCCCGATTATGTTTTTGCCTTACATAACCTCCCCGGATTTCCTCTGGGGCAGGTGATCTATCGAGAGGGTACCTTTGCCTCGGCCTCAAAAGGTCTGATAGTTGAACTTATGGGCGAGACCTCCCATGCCGCCGAGCCGCAGAAAGGCAAAAGCCCGGCAATGGCTGTGGCCCAATTAATTAATGGCTTCAGCGCGATTTCACAGTTTCATTCCGCCCTGAATGACGCCGCTCAGGTTACAGTTATTCATGCTCGGGTCGGTGAAAGAGCATTCGGAACATCGCCGGGATACGGGACTGTGATGGCAACCCTCAGGTCACATTCAGACGAGGTGATGGATAGAATTTCAGCAAAATGCGAGGATATGGTTAAGGGTCTCAGTAAGAGCTGGAATCTGAAGACCAAAATACAGTGGGATGAAATATTTCCATCTACAGTAAACGACAGCGAAATGGTAAAATTAATTGCCCTGATAGCCAATGATCTTGGCTTAGATAAATTCGAGCAGCCCATACCATTTCCGTGGTCTGAGGATTTTGGTAATTTTACCGACAGATACAAAGGAGCATTGATTGGTTTGGGAGCCGGAGAAAATCAACCAGCATTGCACCATCCAACGTATGATTTTCCAGATGATTTGATCATAATCGGCGTACAGTTATTTGAGGAGATCATTAGAAGACTGTTAAGTAAATGAGTTATATTTCATCAGCATTACCGGAAAAGAAACGGCGCGAGATTTCGTTCCATACATCGCGCATCGAACTAAGTCAGTCGGCCTTGAAGAAGAATATCAAGTTTCTTCAGAAGGTGATTGGGCCGCGTACTATCTTCTCGTCGGTCATAAAAGGCAACGCTTACGGCCATAATATCCGAACTTTTGTGCCGCTTGCAGAGCAATGCGGTGTGAGGCATTTCTCTGTTTTCAGCGCCTATGAAGCGCTGATTGCCCATCAAAGCCTGACCGAGAACAGTCATATAATGATTATGGGCGATTTATGTGCAAGCGCTCTTGAATGGGCGATTGAAAACCAGGTGTCGTTCTACATTTTTACAGTGGAATGGCTGGAAAAGACCCTGGAAGCAGCTAAGAAATTCGGCAGACCGGCGCTTATTCACCTCGAGCTTGAGACCGGCATGTATCGTACCGGACTGGCAGGGAAAGATCTTAACCGTGCTGTCAGAATAATTAAATCCAACCCTCAACACATGAAGGTTGAAGGGGTCTGCACCCATTATGCCGGCGCTGAAAGTATCAGTAATTATGTGCGAGTTCAGGAACAGATACATAGATTCAAAGAGACTGCACTCGATCTGGCCAGGAAGGGCCTGAAAATAAAGCTCTGGCACACCGCCTGTTCCGCAGCCGCCCTCAGATATCCGGATACGCGTATGGACCTTGTGCGGTTCGGAATTGCGCAGTATGGTTTCTGGCCTAATAAGGAAACGCAAATGCATTATTTTATGCATAACGGAACTCCCCGCAGCAAGAAACAGCTCGATCCGTTGAAACGTGTGATGACATGGAAAAGCCGCATCATGAATATTAAAGAGGTCGCCAAAGGCGAGTTCATCGGCTACGGGACATCATATATGACCACCAGGAACCAGAAAATCGCCTCGGTTCCGATCGGATACTTCCACGGTTTTGCTCGGCAGTTAAGCAACCGCGGTTATGTTCTGGTACGGGGAAGGCGCGCCCAGGTGGTGGGGATTGTCAATATGAACATGATGATGATCGATGTCACCGATTTTCCGGAAGTCAATATCGGCGATGATGTCGTTATTATTGGATCCCAGAAAAAACAGCAGATTACGGTCGGATCATTCAGCGATCTGGCTCAGTTTCTGAATTACGAAATTCTGGTCCGCCTGCCCGAGGAAATCCCGCGAATAGTTGTTCCGTAATTGATTCATCCATAATCCCTCTTTTTGATAAAGATTGCATCAAGCGGTAATCTTTATTGAGTTCTAAGATTCAGATTTATCACAGATTTTGATTTTTTCTAAAACCGGGGAGTACTCATTTTTGTTATAGAGACAGTACCGAAAGTGATTACCTATTCTTGAATCATTAAAAAAGGAGCANNNTGCGGAATCAGATTGGAAGGAAGGTGGAAGGGCGCTGTTCAAGACTCCCGAGGGCGATGGTATGGTAAGTAAAATAACGGTTCACAGGCCGGCCGAGGTGATCTCATTTGAGCATCAGGGAATTCTAAAAGGCGGCAAGGAAGACTTTGAAGACGAAGAAGCGCAGAAGTGGATGGGTTTTACCGAAACATACCGAGTCAAAGAGACTAATGGGAAGTCGCGGCTTTCCATCGAGCAGGATATCACTGAAGAATATATGGATCAGTTCAAGAAAATGTGGAAAGAAGCCCTCGATAAAGTAAAAGAAATTTCAGAATCAAGAAATTGATCATGATCACTTGAACATTAGATAGAAAGCGGGGATAAAATGGAAAAGCAAATCAAGAATAAAAAAGCGGTAGATACTGGCAACCATGAAATTATCATTACGCGCGAATTCAATGCACCGCGTGATCTGGTCTGGGAAGCCTGGACCGATCCTGAACATATTGAGCAGTGGTGGGGGCCAAAAGGCTTTTCGACAGAGGTGGATGAGCTTGATCTGAAAGAGAGCGGCAAATGGCGTTATGTGATGATCGGCCAGGATGGGAAGAGGTATCCATCTGAAGGAGTCTTCAAAGAAGTTGTGAAACCGGAAAGGATAACGTCAACCGATGAGTTCGGGGAAGATTTTGAAAATCCGGCCTCTTTGGATCTGCCGCAAGGTATTGTAGTCACTACGCTTTTTGAAGAGTTGGGCGATAAAACCAAGCTGACCCTGCGTATCATGCATCGCACAGCTGAAGACAAAAAGAAACACCAGGACATGGGGGTTATTGAAGGCTGGAATTCAACCCTCGACTGCCTGGAAGAGCACCTGATAATAATTTGACAGCAAAATAGAGGTGGAAGATATGCAGAAAATAACTCCGTTCTTGTGGTTTAACGACAATGCCGAGGAGGCGGTGAATTTCTATACTTCCGTTTTTAAGAACTCCAAAATACTAAAAACCACTTACTACAACAAATCGTCGGCCAGGGCCTCAGGAAGGCCTGAGGGATCGGTAATGTCGATCGAATTTACATTAGACGGTCAGGAATTCATCGCATTGAATGGCGGCCCGCACTTCTCATTCTCTCCGGCTATATCATTTCTCATAAAATGTAAAACCCAGCAGGAAGTTGACCAGTTGTGGGCAAAACTCTCCCAGGGCGGAAAAGAAGAACAGTGCGGCTGGCTTATGGATAAATACGGTTTGTCCTGGCAGGTTGTACCCGTCGGCTTGAACGATATGCTGGATGGTGGTGATTCCGCAAAATCGAACAGGGTAACCGACGAGTTGCTTAAAATGAATAAGATTGAGATAAGCATTTTGAGGGAAGCTTACGAACGGGCCTGATCGGGCTCCATCTATAAAAAGACCGACCACAATCAAAGAATAGACACAAAGTCTTTATATTTAAAAAAAATAGTAAATAATGCTTGACATAATGTACGTTATACATTACATTATGTAATGTATAAATTACAATTATGACTGAATTAAAAAATCATATCAAGCAGCATCGGGCGCGTCTGAACATGACCCAGGAAGAGTTGGCCAAAAAAGTCGGCGTTCGAAGACAGACTATAATATCGATTGAGAAGGGTAAATACGCTCCTTCCGCGATTTTAGCATTCAGAATTGCCAGGGCACTTGGTATGAAAGTGGATGAACTGTTTGAACTTAATGAGGAGGTAAAATAGATGAAATCCGAGATGGATATTCTGAGCATGGATGAGCGTCAGCGTGTCTGCTGGCTGCTTGCCAACAGGGCTACCTTGATGATCGTTGGCCTGGTATGGCTGGGTATGATCGTCTGGAAATTGATCGAGAACCGGATACCATATTTCCTTATAATCATGGTTCCTGTTTTCGGTTTGATTCGTTTTGCGATGTATCATGTTTATTCCGCAAAACTGAAATAGAAATCTAAATCTGCTTAATATTGTTGACTTTCAGCAAACTTTACCGCACTTTTTTTCTGATTACGAGATAGACCTGAGTTAAGTGAAATCCTAATCAACAAATCATGTATGGAATAGTATCAGAACTGCCGGAACCCTACTATCAAATAGTCGAGGATATCTGGGATCAGCTGGAGCGGGAATGCGGACTCAGGGGAATTAAAGCTGCGCCAATACCGCATTTTTCATGGCATGTCGCCCGGCAGTATGATATTGATAGATCTTCTAAAATTATTGAAAGGCTGGCCTCCCCAATATCGCCATTACGCGTGCGTACGGGCGGAATTGCTGTTTTTACGGGTGAGAATCCAATCATCCAGATTCCATTGGTAAGAACCAAAGAGATGACCAACCTGCATGACAGGATATGGGATGGAATCCAGCCAGCCGCTATAAATATGGTCAAGGATTTTAACTCTGAGCACTGGATACCGCATATATCCCTTGCCTACCCCGATGTTAATAGAGATAACCTGAACTGTGCCATGCAGTTTCTAGCGTTTCGTGATTTTAGATGGCATTTCAACATAAATTCCATTTCATTGATTGGAAATGAGATGGATCATGATGCCGAGAGGGTCTTCAAGATTGAATTTGGGAAAAAATAAGCGGGGAGAATAATTATGGATAAAGATGATTTGATGATATTTTCAGGCTCGGCAAGTATCCAGCTGACCGAGAAAATCTGTGATTATCTGAAGGTCAAGCCGGCGCGGGGCGAGGTATTCAAGTTCTCCGAAGGCAATACTTTTGTCAGGGTGCTTGAAAATGTGCGAGGCAGAGGAGTGTATCTTGTTCAGTCCACTGTTTTCCCTTCCAACGATGCCTTTATGGAACTTTTGTTCTGGATCGATGCCTTAAACCGTGCCAGTGCGGATTCTGTTACCCTGATAATGCCTTATTTCAGTTATGCCAAGGGGGACAAGAAAGATGAACCGCGGGTATCGATTCGCGCCCGCGTATGTGCAGACGCGATCGAGGCGGCGGGTGTGGACCGCGTGGTGGCGATGGACCTTCACGCTCCCCAGATTCAAGGATTTTTCCGTGTCCCGGTGGACAATCTCTATGCCGTACCTGTATTATGCGACCGTATAATGGAATTAAAGCTGAAAAATATCGTGGTCGTATCTCCGGACACAGGCTTTGCCAATCAAGCCCGCAGATATGCATCGCGTCTTAATGCCTCGGTTGCAATCGGCGATAAACGCCGTACCGCTCATGATGAAAAGGCTGAAATTCTTGAAGTTATCGGTGAAGTGGAAGGCAAAACAGCGATTGTGGTTGATGACTTTACCATTTCGGGCGGAACGCTTGTTGATGTATCGCGCAAATTGGAGGAGCTGGGTGCCGGAGAGATTTATGCTATGGTGACTCATGGCGTCTTCGGCGAGGGATCGATGGCCAAAATAGATGACAGCCCTATCAAGAAACTGCTTGTTACCGATTCTGTGGAAAATCAACCTGAAAAATTTTCTCCCAAAATTGAAGTTGTTTCTGCCGCGCCTCTCTTCGGGGAAGCCATAAAGCGAATTCATGACCGCGACAGCATAAGCTCAATGTTCAAGGATTAATATCCAAAGCGCGGATTGACAATATTATTGTAGATTGAGCCGAATGTGTAGCTCATTCCCACAGAAAGATAATACTGATAGCTAGTTTCCAGGGCCTGCCTTCGAAGGTAAACATCATCCGGATCAGCGGTGCCTTTTTTGATATAAATCAGATCATGAGTCCAGGCAAAATTGCCGTACAGATTCAGGGACAGTCCCTCGATCAATCTCAATGACAGATCACTGTGAATACTGATCCGTTTCTTGCTGAAATCATGAAAGTAATGTGAACCGGATACAGTTGCGCTGGCCGAACCCCAGGGCTGAACCATACCAAGGGTCACCCCTAGCCTCTGGCTGTAAAGCCATTCGGTGGTTTCATTATAAATAGTTTCCTCGAAGTAATTGGAGTATGAAGTCGAAATCCGGTAAAAAATTCGAAGTTCACGTCGGGTCGATTCGGAATACGGAAAAATGTTATATTCGATAGTGGGAGCGATCCAAATTTTAAATTCCATATTGCTGTAGTCGGAAGAAGTAATGCTCGTGAATAATCCTGCGGACCATTGATCGGTTACGCTAAAAATTGCAACCGCACCCGCCCCCTTATTTCTGGATATGCTTAAAACATCATATTCCTCATAATCGAATTTATTTTCGTAATAACCGTTATATATATCAAATTCCAGCCGCAAATCCTTGGTAACCCGTCTTGCTTCAATGTCCACCCAGATATTCATTGCACGATATGTTTGCTCGCCATTCAGCCATGTATCCAGCGAAAACTCAAAAACCCAGTAATTCCACTTATCCCTTACCTCTTGCTCTTCCTTATCCACGACTTTGCGCCGGTGTGAGATCACAATGTCATCAGCAGCCGGAGTACAGGCGGCGTAACGTATCAAGCCCAGACTGATTTTATTCTTCAAACCCTTGCGGATATGATCCTCGCTGTCCGATTCCTGCGAATAAAAAATCAGTGTATCAGTCATGTTATCGAATTGATTCCGGCCGATAAGCTCGATTGTGTACTCGTTTCCGCCGCTGCCGGTTTCCTGAGCACTCACCAGGATGTGCACGTCCGCCTGCTTTCGATCTCTGACAAAATTCACATAAGAAATTTCGGTTCGAAGATAATCATAGTCGCAATAGGGGCAGTCGATATAGATATTGAATGCTCCCGATTTTTTCGCTTCAGTGTTTTCATCCTGAGCTATGGCAAATTCCGGAAATAAGAGGATGCCGATAATAGAAAAAAGGATAAAAAATGCGGGCCTCATATAATACCTCCCCAGGGTCAGTTGGATAATACTAATTTAATTATACAGACGGCGGTGTCAATTGTTTGCGGGCGTCTTATAACATTTTTGCACCTCCATTATTCAAAAAATGGCAGAAACGTTTTAACATATTCTTTTTAGAATCGTCATGAAGACAGCAGCGTTGCGGGGTACGGAGAAAGCCGTACCGGAGACCAGTACACAATCAAAGATTATTAGTGCCGACACCCGGGACAGGCGCACCATATCGTGTAAGGTCTCTCAGTCAATAGGTTTTGAAACAAGTACTGATTTTACATTTGCGTATTCAATTTATTTTGACGTTGGGTAGGAACCGGGGAATCGCTTCGGTATGCTAATGAAGAGCCTCTGGAGTTTTCCGAAGGCTTTTCAGGAATCAAAAAGCGTGAGATGTTAAAATGTCTCACGCTTTTATCACCGTGGAATGCCGCTTTTCAGCCGGTATTAATCATGTGTGCGTCCGCTTTTAGCGGATTTAATAAAACTACAATATCTGATTGATTTCGGGCCTGTTACCGGATTTACCCAGTATCTCTTCAAGCTCTTTCTCATTATCCTTGATCATGTATCCCCCTTTGCGATGATCATAGTAAATCGGTACATTTGCGTCGTGCAGATTTTTTATATAGCGGTAGACAGTCCGCTCGGAAACATTGCAGGCTTCCATAATGCTCTCAAGGCTTACGATTTTTTTCTCCTGCAAAAGGCGCAAAAGCTTGATTATATTTTTAAGTTTACTCATCACTTTTCTTTGCGGGGAAGTTTGCCTCTTCCCCGCATCTGACCACAATCTGCTCTGCCGGATTTACAGGAAATCCGGGGAATTTAATCCTGATCTATAATGTCTATCAGATTAAGACATTATGACTCACATAAGGTTATTTGCAAGTTTCCTGCCAATCACCCGGGAGGCGTATTTTCTGACAGTAATTCCTTGTCAAGCAAGGCGTTATGCATATTAGTCCTTTTTCGAGCGAGGGGGTAGAATTGCCATGAAAATGGACATTGAGGTACGCGCAAGTTGTTAACTCCTTGATATGCAACAAAGAGAGAATTTGCCATGAGCTACTTGATCTGTGGCAGACGGTAAGATGGAGGGGGGTCAAAGCTTTTTTATACGGTATTTCTTGATTCTACGTCTAAGGGTCGAGAGTGGCATATCCAGAATGCGGGCGACTTCCGATTGATTCCAGTTGTTTTCGATCAAAAGCTTGCGGATATTTTGTTTTTCCTTGAATTTTGCAGATTTTGAAACGTTGGACATCTGCATATCTTTATCATGCATATCAGTCGGAAGGTCGCCCGGCTCGATAGTTTTGCCGGGATACAGGATACAGAAATTTTCGATTACATTTTTGAGCTCGCGAACATTGCCCGGCCATTTGTAAATCATCATTCTATCCATTGCAGGCGTTGAAATTCGAGGAGGGCTCCCGCTTCCGGCGGAAAATATTTCGATAAAATGCTCTATCAAGAGCTGGATATCCTCCTGCCTATCACGCAAAGGAGGAATTTCAATGGAAAAAGCGTTGATCCTGTAGAAGAGATCGCTTCTGAACGATCCCTTCTGAACCATCTGGTGCAAATTCTGATTGGTTGCGTAAATGAATCGTATATCTGTGGAGATTTTACGATTGCTGCCGACCTTTTCGAATTCCTGATATTCCAGAACGCGCAGGATCTTGGCTTGAGTTTCAAGCGGCATATCTCCGATTTCATCAAGGAATAACGTTCCGCCGTCTGCAGCCTGGAATTTTCCTTCACGGGCGTCGACCCCGGTGGCGGCATGTCTGGCTACTCCAAAAAGTTCACTTTCTATCAATGTATCCGGTATGGCGGCGCAATTGAGCTTAACCAGCGGGGCATCTTTGCGCAAACTGTATTCATGAATCATCTCACACAAAATCTCTTTGCCCGTGCCGCTTTCTCCTATGAGAAGTATGCTGGTGTTGGTGGAGGCAACCCGCGGGAGTTTCTCCAGAATCTTCAGCATTTCCTCATTCTGGGTGATGAATGACTTTCCGCTTCCCATACGGTTCAGATCGTAGAGCATACGATCTCGTGAAGACATGACTTTTCTGTAATCCATGGCCGTACTCAAAACCATGGAAATGAGATTGGCCATGGAATTGATCAGGCGGATATCTTCTTCATCAAATAAGGCCGGAATTGTATGATGATCGAGATAAATCACGCCCACAGCATATTTGTCCTTGAAAATCGGCATACAGATGACTGATAAGATATTGTGTATGGCTATGCTTTTGAATCCGCGCGTTCGGGAATCGGTCATGGCGTTTTCGATGATAAACGGTTCCAGGCTTCGGTCGACCTGGAAAGGTATGTTTCTGCTGAAGTCACGGATATCACGCAAGCTATCATCATCACAGTTTACATACGAGCGTACTTTCAGCTCGGAATTCGGGTCTGAACGAAGCAGCAATACGCCTCTTTCGGCACCGGTTTCCTCAACCGCAAATTGGATCAATTTGTTTAATGTAATCTCATAATTGGACAGGTCCTTGATTATATCAGAAATATTATGAAGATAGTCGACCGCCTGTTCTTTTTGGCTTTCCGATGCCGGTACTGATTCAAGCCTATCTATGAGTTGTGAAGCCCAATTCTTGTTCTTTATTGTATTGGCAATTTTCAATGCCTGTCTGATGAATTTGGATGCGAGCTTGTTCTGAGAATTTTCTATATATAGAGCAGCAATTTTGTCGCAGAGCAGCATGGCCTCGAAAAATCGCCCCGAGTCATGCAAAATTCTGTAAATAGTTTTTAGTTGATTTGCATTTTTGATATAATCGGAACTCGCGGCCCGATGGAATATCATCATTGCTTTAACGGCCCTGAAGAGAGGTGCGTCAGCCCGCTCGATATGCTCCGAGATCGCCGGGGACTCATCCAGAATCAGCGCATTTTCCGCCGGCTGATCTTTCAGAAGCAGATGCAGAAGCGCAGCGGCTGCGAAATAGATGGAATTAAAGCCCAAAAGCCTCTTGTAAACTTCGAGTAGATCCTTGAATGAGTTTTCATGATAGTTATAAATCTCATTTAATACTTTAATAAGCTCGGTATCGGCCAATGCCGCCGCATCCCCAATTATATCGAAAATCTCCCTGGCCCTTTTGAGGTATTTTACGGTCTGACTTGCCTCTCCTCGATNNCTCCAGGATATGAATAGCGCTCGAGATTGAATCGATGGACAGCAGCATCCTGCCCCTGTTCAGCTTTATCCACCCATCATTGAGATAGAATGTCCCGAAAACGTCGGCATTATATGACGGCAGCCCGACAGCAAGATATTCCTGGTTCCAGTACCCGGCTTTGTCGTATTCTCCCATGCGGGTAAAGCAAAGCGTCAACATCCTGTGATTATATGGAACTACGTAAGTATCCGCCGGGCTTTCAATCGATCTAAGAGCCAGCTTTGCAAATTTAATCGTCTTTTTGTAATCGCCGGTCTCGAATGCGAGCATGGAGAGATTGGTCAAAGAGGAAACAGCAGCGAACATTATATCGGCAGCTTTGGCTTCCTCAACCGATTTCAGATAATACTCACGTGCCCGTTCAAATTTCCCGGTGCGTCTTTCAATGCTGCCCATGTAGTTGTAGGTCTTGACCAGAAGCTCATGGTTTTTGATTTCGGCAGCTTTTTTTGCAACATTCTCGAGGATTTCACGGGCCTCAATGTGATCTCCTTTTGTAGACATAATCCAGGCATGCAAACGGCGGAATTCCAGTTCAGCATTTTTATTTCGGGTCTCCTGTGTAATCCTGATTCCATCCGGTACAATAGCAGCAGCATCATCGATTTTACCCGCCTTTATGTACAGAAATGCAAGGTCAAGCATAATTTCGCTGCTCATAATCGGGTCTTCCTTCATTATTTCCTGCATTTCAATCAAGTAGCCGGCCGCTTCATCTGTCCTGTTGAGAGCAATAGCAACACGCGCGAGGTTTTCATGAAGGAGATAGTTAAGGCCAATATCGGGATACTCATCAATTGAGTCATGAAGATACTTTAGCATCTGATAAGAACGCAGGTATCTCTCATCATGGTAGAGGGTCATCACCCAGGTCATGGCATCGAGATATGATTTCCGGGATATGGATTTTTTTAATTGGGAGAAGTTTACCAAAAGGTCGGCAAACCTATCAGTTTTTTCCAAAAATGTGTTCAGATTCTCATCCGATATACTGAGATGCCAGAAATTCTCAAAACGGCTTATATCCGAGTTTTCAATGAATTCACGCGCGGTTCTGAATGCACTCAGAGTGTTATGCTCGTGCATTTCAAAAAAATCATTCTGTATTTCAAAACTTAATCCGAAGAGTTTACTCTTTTCCTGCAGGAAACGGCTGAATTGTCCCGGAGAGGGATATTTTATGCGAATTTCCGACAAGTAGCCGGACAGAATCTGCATACCAAAGAGCCGGCGATTCAAGCTCTGATGCCGCTCGGGATCGATGATTTGGTGTTTGAGCAGAGCGTCTATGAGCACAGCAGGCCTGTCCACCTGATCGTCGGAAATCATATATTCTATCAGCTTCTGAATGGATCGCGAGGAATCCGGCAATGATTCATTTCCAGTATCCAGGAGAAGCTGCAGCGATCTTCCAATCGAATAGTTATCAGACTGGATAGTGAATATCTCATTGTTCATGACTTCGGGAGCTATATGGTCGGGTGTGCCGAGGATTTTGCCCTGAGGAGTGGAATAATTCGTCTGCAGAAAATCAAGGTCAGTGAGTCTTACTCTGAAATTCCCACCGTCCCCGGAAAACATAAAATTGTCAAGCTTGAGGTCGCAATGAACATATCCCATAAAATGCAGATAATCGATTATCAAAAATATTTCAGACAGCAATGATTTTAGATTCCCCGCCAATACATCCGGAGTTACGGTCTTCCATTTTTCAGTATTGATAAATGGATATTCTATGAGAAGATATCCCTTTTCGACTCGTTTGGAAATTGCTGTATGGACCGCGGGACTTTTGAGCTTTCGCTGTGACTCAAAGGATTTTATCAGTATGCTCTTTACCCTATCTTCTCCCAGAGGGCTGTCAGCCGCCGCGATTTTCAGAAAGCATTTATTGCCAGTCTTTTTATTTATGGCAGTCCATGATTCAGCTACCTCATTTTTCGAGAGACAGGCCAAAAATTCATAAATGTTTGATTGAAATGGGGGCTGCATCCATTACGCTCCGATAACATTTATTTCGGCAATAAGATATAGCAATTACGGTCATTTCAAGCATGTCATCTCTGTAATATCTGCAATTTAGAATTTTTTTCAAGCAATATATGGCTTCCACTGACGGATTCTGTCAGTCTGGATAAAAAAACCGGGCCGCGGAGTTAATCCCCGGCCCGGCCGCATCAAAGAAGTATGGAGTCTTTCACATTCCTCATGCTATCCCATATTTTTTGCCATATTTTTCAACCACATATTCGATATCCTTGTCTCCTCTTCCGGAGAGGTTCACGAGGATGGTTTTATCCTGATCCAGATCGGGAGCCATCTTGATGGCGTAGGCCGCGGCATGCGCGCTCTCCAGAGCCGGAATGATCCCCTCTTCTCTCGAAAGCACGAAGAAGGCATCCAGGGCTTCCTTATCGTTGATAGTTTTGTACTGCACCCGTCCAATGTCTTTCAGGTAGCTGTGCTGGGGGCCCACTCCGGGATAATCAAGGCCGGAGGCAATTGAATAGACCGGGAGCGGGCGCCCCTGGTCATCCTGGAGAAGGTAGCATTTGAAGCCGTGAATCATCCCAGGCGAGCCCAGGGTCAGGGTGGCGGCATGTTCCCCTTTTTTGAAGCTGAGCCCCGCCGGTTCAACACCGTACATCGCGACCTGCTCCTCTTCCAGGAATGCGGAAAAAAGCCCGATGGCATTCGATCCGCCGCCCACGCAGGCGACGAGATTATCGGGCAGCCTGCCGGTCAGCTCCAGNNCCCACGACCGATCCGATGGCATAAAACTGGTCGACCGGATCTTTCATATAAGCCTCAAAGGCTGAATCGACAGCCTCCTTGAGTGTTTTCAGGCCAATTCCGACCGGCACAACATTAGTGCCCAGGATCCGCATGCGGGTAACATTGGGAGCTTCCTTGGCCATATCAACTTCGCCCATATAGATTTCGCATTCAAGCCCGACAATAGCAGCGGCAGTTGCCAGTGCGACACCATGCTGCCCGGCACCTGTTTCAGCGATTATTTTCTTCTTGCCCATCTTTTTCGCCAGAAGCGCCTCGCCCAGACAATGGTTTATTTTATGGGCGCCGGTGTGGTTCAAATCCTCACGCTTCAGATAGATTTTGGCCCCGCCGAGTCTGGTTGATAGATTTTGAGCATAAAAGACGGGACTTGGACGTCCGACATAATGGCGATATAAATAGGCAAGTTCTTCTTTGAAGCTCTTTTGGTCTTTTAAATTAAGATAAGCGGTGGTGATTTCTTCAAGTATCTCAATCAGTACTTCGGGAACGTAACGTCCGCCGTATTCTCCAAAGTAACCTTTATTATCCGGCTGGTTTTCGATTCTTTTTCTGACTTGCATTGCTGCCTCCTGTTGTTTGATTCAAGAGTCTTTTCGAAACCGAATTTCGCTTTTTTAGAATTTTAGAGCCGCGCGTTATCTTGCACAGGCTGATACCGAGTTCCGAAGCGATTTTACGCTGGGGGATACCCTGGTCGAGCATCTCCATCAGACGCCATCGCAGAGCGACATCCTGAATCTCGGCAGGAGTGAAAATCTCGCCGAAGAGTTTCCGCATGACTGCCGGATCATGAATTTCCGCGAATATTTTTATGACTTTATTTACGGATCGCATAGCTCATAACTATATGTTTCTATTTATAGAAACAT
>JAABVY010000324.1:0-4817 GCA_011777135.1 Candidatus Zixiibacteriota bacterium
ACAGCAAGCTGGAAAATGCAAAGCAGAATAAGAAGATCTATAATCGGCTTGAAGTGGAAGCGCGGCAGAATCGGCTCTTCATGGAAAATGACCGTGATAGCGATATCGCCTCCTACCTTCAAAAGGTTTATCCGATAGTGTCCGAGAAAGTGAAATTTGACTATATCTCAGTCGCTGTACTTGATTCAGCGGTACAGAATATGTACCGCTATACTTATGCCGAAGTCGGCGGAAGCCTGATCGAAAGGGGAATATGTTATCCCCTCAAGCAGACCGCCACGCTCAAGGCTGCCAGCGAGACTCGGATGATGGTCGCAAACACCCTTGAATCTGATTTTTATCGTGATGATTATCATCTTTATAAAAGCGGCTTTTCGTCACGCCTGGTTTATCCGGTTCGGGATGATTCCGGACATGTGCTGGCCGTATTGACTTTGGCCGCCGTGAAACCGAAAGCATTCAACCATCTGGCTGAATCCGATCTTGAATTTTTGAATGCGCCTCTGTGCCGTGTGATCGAATTCAATAATGTCAGCAGCATGATGAATACCCTGAAGAAGCAGATTGTATCCAGTTTCAGTCTCACCTTCGGGCTTGAAAACAGCCCCGGATTAAATGACTTTTATGATCGTTCAGCGCGAATTCTTGCAGAGACCTTGCCGGCTACAATGTGCCGGATTTGGGGCTATGATCGGTCATCCAACCGACTGCGTCCAATTGGTTACCATTCACTGCACCACAGGGCCACCCGGACACCCGACTCGAAAAATGAAGTCGAACTTGAACTCATGCCGCGGCATAAAGCGGCTATCAAGATGGGGAAGGCAATTATTGTAAATCAATCGAACCCGGAAAGCAATATGGGAAAATCGGAGATCGAGTGTATAGGCCTGCCGGGGGTCAAGTCCGCTATACTTGCCCCCATGCGTCTGCAGAACCGCATCAGCGGTATTGTGTCAGTCGGTGAGGTCCGCAACTGGGAGAGACGTTCACTGGGTCAGCAGGAGCTGTTGTATTCCCAGATTATTTCGACCATGGCTGCGCTCGTACATGAGGTCGACCGTAAATCTCTCGAGCTGAACAAGACTAATGCGGCATTGGCCGAAATCGGAAAACAATCACAGGTTTACCAGACCTATCCAAATCTGCCCTCAAGAATATCATCCAGACTTTCAGGAATTATGGGAGCGGCCGAACTTATGCGCCGCAGGATGCCTGAGGATGCCCGGGATATGATACGTTACAATGATATCATTATCAAAGGTGCCGAGAGGATAGCGGAGGAAATAAGGAAATTCGGCGAATTGAAAAACAACATCTTGCAGGACAAGTGAATATGACAACCAAAACAGCCATTTCCCGAAATATGTCCGATATCGAAGACATGATCGTCCCGGGCGGAGCCGAAAACCAGACCATCAGCCATATAATCTATAATCGCTTTAAAAAGAATCTGGAGACCGGCTACTTCATCATGCCGGATGATTCACCCTTTGCAGAGATATTCCATGACATGGATTTTGATGCTCCTCTTAAAGAATGCACATTCGTGAGCCGTGAAGAATATCAGGTGCTTATCCGCAAGGCGGGACTGCATGAAAGCGCGCTGATCCTGCCGTTTGAGGATTTTGACCTGGCCCTGAGGCTGCAATTTACTCCCGATTTTCCGGAGTCAGTACTGGATACTGATAATCTCACTCCTTTGAATAATTACATTCGAACGTACTTGAGTAAAATAATAAAGGGTCACACCACATACCTGAATGTGCTTAATAACATGAGCCAGATCATGCTCTCCAGTATGGATATCGAGGCGATTTTTCCTGTTATGGTCAAGGAAGTCAGTAAGCTGGTTAATTTTAACTACATGTCGCTTGTTACCTATCATCCAGAATTCGATTCCTTTCGGCTCGAAGCAGAGTATAATAATAGCGACGGCTGCAGTTTTAAGAAGCAGTTTATCAAATCGAGCGAAACCAGTCTGGCCAGGTTGCTGGTAAGGACAAACGGACTGGTTGCATCTTTGAAAGATATAGGACAGGGCGTTATTGCCCAGAGAATGTTTCGCATGGGTTATCAGTCGTTCGTGTTTAATCCGATCTACGATAAAGCAGAATTATTGGCGACCGTGAATCTGGCTTCACGGGACGTTGATGCTTATTCGAAAGAGCATGTAAAAGTGCTTTCAAGAATCTGCAATATAGTTGGGAGCGCACTGAAGTCGGCCACGAATCATCATCATTTGCAGCAGTTGATGAATGACTACGACAATGCCAAAAAGCATTTCATGCAGCTTGAAAAATCTCGTAATTTTATAGATATAACCCGGGGTGTCCTGCATGCTTTCAATAATCACCTGGCGCTGATAATGGGAAGGGCCCAGATTCTGAGGCAATTCAGCGGCGATGTGATCAAGCTGGAGAATGCCCGCAAGGGGCTGGATATTATTCTCAATGCCTCCACGCAGGCCTCAGAACAGATAGCGGAGCTGCAGAAGTATGCCCGTCTAAGGCCAGATGATGATCCGGACCAGATTCAGCTCAAGGGATTGATCGAAGAGATAATCGAGCTCTCCATGCCACGCTGGAAAGCGATTGCCCATGGAGTAATAGAATTCAGGATCAATATAGATACCCAGCTTATTATCAAGGGCTACCGCAAAAAGCTCAAAGAGGCGCTGATAAATATTCTCATGAATGCGGTTGAGGCTGAAGAGGAACATGGAGGGGAAATATCGATCAATGCCCATGCCGCCGAGGATATGGCGGTAATCCGCATTAAAGACCAGGGCATAGGCATTGAAAAAGATGCCATACCGAGAGTATTCAATCCGTTTTACTCTACCAAGCCCGATGGGACCGGACTGGGACTTGCGGTCAGCTACCGGATTATCAAGGAACATTCAGGTAAACTGGATATAGAGAGTAGCCCCGGGAAGGGTACCACTGTCACCATTAAACTTCCTCTCAAGATCAGGAGGACAAGGAGCAGCTTTGGCAACTCGGATTCCAGGCTGATCAAGAATATTGTAGTGGTTGACCAGAATCGTATTCGCAGGCATCTGCTGTCAAGCCTGCTGGGAAACTTGAAGCTGAAAGTGAAAGCCGCCAAATCGCTCTCCTCGGTAGACAGCATCATAGTGGAGGAGAAGCCGGATTTAGTTATTCTGGACGATGAACTGGAAGAGGTAAATCCGGTTGAATATTTCGCCATGATAAAGAGCAAACTGCCGGAAATCAGTACCTGCCTTGTATGCGCTTCAGCCAATGCTGAGGAGCAAAAGCGCCTGAAAGCGCTGGGCATTGATGTTATTATTACCAAGCCTTTCGAGCAGGGCCAGATCAGGGAGACGATAGACAGGCTAAGCAGGCCAACCTCGCGCGAATAGTCTCCGGAATAAAACAATGCATCTTAAGTCCTTCATTAGTAAATAAAATACATCCCACATTTAAAGTACAACATTAAGCTCTCTTATAGTTAAATCTTGCGGTTGAATTTTATTGATGTATATTAATATCTGGCTTTACTACTGGCTTGATCTGAACTTTATAATTATTTAATTGACAAGCAGATATAACATCAATATTTTTGAATGACTGACTGAATTATGGTGATAAATTTGCATAGATATTAATTTTATGTCTTTAAAGGAGTTGCGCTGTATTGTCAGGTAAATTTGGACTGCTAATCCATTTAGCTGTGATCATATTCCTTCCATTGAGTATTCATGCCCAGATAATCTATGGTGGGGAATCATACAGTCTCGAGGAATGGGATCAGGTTGCCGCTTCTCTTGCCGGGGAAAAGACTGCTCTGTCGCCGCTTGATAGTATCATCAATAGCTTGCAGATAGGAATTGTAGGTGAGCTCGATAACCACACTCTGAGTTTCATTCAAAAAGATTCGGTGCTGTATCCAAAGAGCCGAGCCGTGATCACATTTCCTGATGGCTTTGATATAGCGGGGTTGGACAGCATAACTTATAATGACAATGATGATTCCAATACCGACTATGATGTCGACTCATTCATTCTTTCCGACAAAACTATTCAGGTATATTTTGACGATTCAGGATCGACCCCTGTTGCTGGAAGCGCTGTCAGTTTCAGGATGGTGGGAATCTTGAATGATATTGCCAGCGGCAATTATCAATTAGTACTAACTCTAACAGATAGCATCGGTGTGGTTATGGCAGGTCCGAACCTCAGCCAGCCTTTTTTTCTTTCTCCCACTGAGCTTCATTCTATATATATGACCCCCGATGATCCCTCACTATTTATCAATGCAGGAAAAACTCTGCAATTTGATTGTGAATGTTTCGACAGTTTTGCGAACATGATTGAGTGTCAATCGGAAGTATGGTCTCTCAGTGCGCCGGTAGGCGATATAGACTCCACCGGTTTGTTCCTTGCAAAATACTCGGGATCATTTCGCGCGATCTGTTCAGTTGATACTTTCACAGAGCAGTCAAATGTATATTTTGTCGTAGCAGGTGCCGCAGACAGATTTGATATTAGCGGCTTTCCGGCTACGATTGTTGCGGGGAAACAACTCGCTGATTCGATCTATGTTATAGTTAGGGACCTTTATGGCAATAAGGTTGGCTCTTATGCAGGAGCGGTATGGTTCGAAACCTCGGATACGGCTGCTGAGCTTCTCATTGATTCAACTAACAAGTATCAGTTTCTAGGGGGAACAAGTGGAGATAATGGAGATAAGTACTTTCCCGATTCCGCCTTCATATTTCACACCGCAGGGCAGCAAACAATCCGTATTACGGATGGGTCGATATCCTCTGAGTACAAATATATTGTAGT
>JAABVY010000324.1:4876-21677 GCA_011777135.1 Candidatus Zixiibacteriota bacterium
GCCGGTGAGAATTTCCTGATAGAGGTTACCAGCCTCACTGATGTTTCCGGCAATCCGCTCTCAGGAGTCGTTGACGTCCAGCTTTCAGGAGATGGTATAGCTCCCGACGGCACGGAGCCGACCATCAACCAGATATATGTTAACAATGGCAGCGGCCAGGCAACTCAAAGACTGCCGAAAGCAGGGCCAGCGAATTTCACTTTGATTATTGATACCCTTAGTTATCAGCTCGGGCCAATCTATGTCATGAACTCCGCTGCGGATCGTTTGGAATTCGAGCTGAAGTCACCGCAAGTTGTCAATGTACCGTTTGAAGCTCCCGCCAGTCTGACTGCGCTGGATCGCTTTGACAATATTGTGTCGGATTTTAATGCATTTGAAGATACGGTAACTGTATCACCTCTGGCCGAGGGTGAAGTCGTGAACGGGATTATTGCCGATAGCCAGGCATTTATAAATGGGATTTGCGATCTGACTCAATTCGATATGTCTTACGGCGGCCCGGCTCGGTTTTTGAAATTTAGAGCTCTCTCCCAGAGTGGAGTGGAAGGAACTTCGGAGACTGTCGAAATTAACTCGGCTTCGATTGAGCAGTTTTCATTATCTGATGCGGCGCTTTACCGGAACGACGAATTTTCGGCCTCGGTTGCGATTTCAAATTTTGGTTCGCTTGAGCTTACTATCAATGATATCAAATTATTGTCAACACAGGGAGATCTGGCTATAGACAGCATAATTCCTGATCTCCCATATCAGGTCACAGGCAATAATTCATCTGTCTTCGAGATTTATTCTGCCGTACCGGATACATTTAACACTGTTGTGACCGGATTCGGTGCCGGCTTCTCGGGCTTGTATAACCAGCTGACCATTTCCGACAGCTCAGAATTCCTTGATTCCATGAGAATTCTCAGCCAGGAACTTGCCACCTATGTGCCCGGGTCGCTAACGCCTGTGCTCATGACCAAAGGAGGATCGTACTCCGCGCGCCTTGAATTGCAAAATCAGGGAGGCGCCGTTATCAGCCTTAATACAAACAGCTATCTGGAGTGTATACTTGATATAGACACTTTCAGGACCTATCTGGAGGTGCCCACCTTTTTACCGGCAACTGGGGCTGAAGTAGTTCTCTTCTTCGAGGAGACATTGCTGCCCTCTGATTTTCAGTCCGGCCAGTATGAAGCAAGACTTCATCTGTTTGGCCTGCAGGGTCAGTCCAATTATTCGGACCTGGTTTCCATATCAGATCTTATAATAGTGCAGAGCCCGCCCAGTCTGTCTTATATCCAGGGCTCATTTGAACCTGATTCGGCTTATCTTGGAACTGAAATTGCCCCGATATTGTCTGTTGAAAACCAGGGTGAAGCAGTCATTGAGATTGACAGGCAGCTTTCCCGATTAGAGTTAGAAGCAGCGGGCCGGCAGGTGATCTTCAGACCTGCAGTTGACGGTGATTCCATATTTCCTGGCGGGAATCAAATTAGCTTTGACAGCGAACTTGTGCCGTCAGATTTTCTGCTTTCATCAAACACATTATCTCTTCATCTCGAAGGAATCGCCAACCAGCAAAATGTTGTTTTCGATATCCTGGTTGAGCCTGATCTTCTAACTTTGCTTAATCCTGCCAAAGTACAGATTTGGAGCACGACAAACTGGGCTCTGAATTCTCCCCGGGTCAATACCGGACAGAGTTTTAATGTCACAGTGGCAGCTAAAAGTCTGGGTCAGGAGGCTGTTGAAGATATCCGGGTGAAACTGCAAGGAGAGGGCAGCACCGTGTTACAGAGTTCATTGACCATCGCTACACTTGCGCCCGATGAAATTGATTCGGTTACGTTTAATGTAATCGCCAGCGGCACTCCAAATGCGGCGGAAGTGTTCGAGGCTTCTATAGATACCGCTTTCGGGGCAATTACTGGTTTGACTGCCTTCGTAGAAAATCCGGTAGATAATAATGCGGTCGCTACTGTAGAACTGGAGGCACTCATAGTACCGCACCTTGAAATTGTATCCCCGCCCGATGCTCTGGATAATGTTTTGGGTATAAAACAGGATTTTGTGCTGCAGGCAGAATTTACAAACAGTGGGGATGCTGAAGTTGGCCCGGGTACCGCACGGCTCATTCTTCCCGATGGATTTATAACGAGCAATTCTCTTGATACTGCTTTTGAAATCGGCGATCCGATCACATGGGATATTACTGCGCCCTCAACGCCCGCATCGGCCAACCTGATAGTGGAGATTATCTCTCCTCCCACTGATTTTAATTCGCAGGAATTGGCCGCTCTGGAAAAGGAGGCCGATACACTTGTCGTCAGCGTGGAGGATGAGTTGCCGCAGACCTTCGTTGACTGGCAGTTTGAAGATCACGATCTGGTCTATCCCGGCCAGACTTTGCAGGTTGTCGAGCTTGAATTTTCGCCCGGGATTTCCAGCACAAGCAAAGTACTTATCTCGGGTATGACATTTGTCTTTACCGATCGCCAGGGAAGGGCCTTCGAACTTGACAATTTATTGCTCTCCGGTACGATTTTCCATGGGCAACTGGAATATCCGGGCGCCATCACTTCCAACACTCTCAGTTTTGATTTTGGAAATGGTATAATCTTTTCTGCCGGAGAGTCGGTAATCCTGAATCTTGAGATTGTGATTGATGATCAGACTACACTTGACAATTTCATAATAGCGCTGGATTCAGACCATATAGAAGCAAATGATTACCGTTTCGACATACTCGGCAGTCCGCTGGTTGTGAGGTCAGTGGATGGAAGCGCTTTTGCCATTTCAAAAGGCTACGGCACGGTACAATCGGAATTTGAAAATTCATTTTATAATTATCCTAATCCATTTAACCCTGATATTGAACCTACTTCGATAGTCTATTATCTGCCGACTGCCAGTGATGTCGAGTTAACGATTTACACCCTGATCGGCGAGGAAGTATTTTCTACCAGCATACCCTCCGGTTCTCCGGGAGCACAGGGAGGGATGATCAACAACATCCCCTGGGACGGCCGTAATGATGATGCACTGGAAGTGCGGGAGGGTGTGTATCTTGCCATAATAAAATATTCCGGAGGCGAAGCCCGGACCAAAATCGCAGTGGTGAAGTAAATGAGAATGATGTATAAAAAAGTATTTTTGTTAATTAGCCTATTCCTGATTTTGAGCACGGGAGCCGATGCTGCCGATCCCTCTGGACGTGAAAGCCTGTTTATACTCGGCGCGGGCGCGAGGCCCATGGGTATGGGGGGAGCCTATACCGCGGTTGCAGATGACGGTTCGGCTGTTTATTACAATCCGGCCGGGCTGGGATACCTGGAATATCGTGAATTGACGTTGTTCCATACGCCTCTTTACGAGGGAACCAACTACATGTTCGGATCGTTGGCCTATCCAATTCTGGGATTTGGTGCGGTTGGAATCGGAGGTCTGAGGCTTGGAACCGACGATGTCGTTTTCCGCGACCGTCTGGGCACCCTGGGTACCTTCGATTATACAAACGGGCAATACTGGCTTTCTTATGGTATACGATTATTTGACTTTGGCGCGGCCGGCATAAATATGAAATACCTGAATCAATCTCTGGGGGACCTTAGTACTTCGACAGGTTCAGTTGACCTGGGACTCCTGGCACAATACAGGGATATGTTGTTTTTCGGCATAAATGCCCAGGATATAGTTTCCGGGGAACTCAAGCTTGGCAGCGCAGGGGAAAACCTGCCCTACAATATCAAGGCAGGGTTGGCCGCAACATACGGCACAGCGGACTTGGATTTTCTGGTTGCGGGAGATATTGACAAGACCGAGGATATCGGTTTGAAATTCCACATCGGGGCAGAGGTCGGCATTAAAGAGATCTTCTTCCTGCGGGGAGGATATGATCGTTCCGAGATAACATTTGGAGCCGGAGTTCAATATAAGTTTGCCAGGTTCGATTATGCTTACAAGGGGCATGCCGAACTTGATCCCACTCACCGCCTGGGGGTTTCATTCTTTTTCGGCCCCACTATTTCAGAGCAGAAAGCAAAGAGAGTGGAGAGACAGCGTATAGAAGAAGCTCAGCGGGCCGAGGAAGTTCGCAGAGAACGCATAGAAGAGCTGGAATCAAAGGCTGATGATTTTTATCAGAATGAGGTCTGGGATTCGGCGGTTGTGTATTATAATCAGGTCCTTGCCTATGATACTGAAAATATTCATGCCATAACCAGGATTCGTGAAATCAGCGACAAGCTGGAGAGCCGGGCCAGAGAGCAATTAGATACACGTGCGGGTGAACTTGCCTTCGAGAGGTTGATGAGGGAATATAGTGCAACTGCGGATTCGCTCTATCGATCAGGGGAATATGAAAAGGCCCGCGTTGAGTATGAAAAGATTTTACAGCTGGATTCGTCCGATTCACAGGCTCTAACACGTATCTCTGAAATAGAAGATCACTTTGACCGGAAGGTTGATTCTTTGAAGGCTCGCGCTGAAACTCTGATTGCTGAGAACGAATATGCCGAGGCACTGGTTGTATTGAATAAGGCTCAAGAATTGAATCCCGACGACGCCGGCATCACCAGGCGCATGGAGTTTGCAAAGACGAGGCTCCTGATTGATCGTAAACTAAGAGATGCAGCCGGTAAACTTGATGAAGGTGATACGGTGGCGGCACAGGTGATTTTCCAGGAAATACTTGAACTTGATCCCGAGGAGCCGGTAACGTTAGATTATCTTGAACAGCTTCGCAAGGAATCCGAAGCCGACCAGATTTCAATCAATCAGTTAAAAGCTGATAGTGAATACTGGAATTTGTATCTGGAGGGTCTGGAGCTGTTCGGGGATGGAAAGTATCAGGAAGCGATTGAGAAATGGGAGATGGTTCTTGAGAAATATCCGGGCTCCCAGGATACCAGAGAGAATATACGCCAGGCACGCCTGCGTCTGAGAAATCAGGGGCAGTAGTATAAAAATATGGGTCTATTCACAAAAGCAGTAAAAGAATCGCAGTTTTCCTTTGATGCCAAAGAGGAAAAGCTGAATGAGATAAAGGATTATGTCAAGGACACCCTGGAGGGCACTCCTTTTTCGGAAAAAGAACTTACCGGAATTCTGCTGGCGATTGAGGAGGCCTGCACCAATGTCATCAGGCATGCCTACCTGTACGCTCCCGGCGGAACGATCCGATTAAAGATAACACTCACCTCGGATAAAGCTGTATTTGAGATTATAGACACAGGGCGTGCCTTCGATTTCGAAGCCTCGGGAACGCCTGATCTCGATCGTTATGTCGAAACCAGCCGCAAGGGAGGTCTGGGAATATATCTGATCAGGAAAATCATGGACGATGTCGATTATCGCGCCCGTCGCGGAGAAAATCGTCTCATCCTGGTAAAGAATTTTCCCAAGCGTGCTGCGGCACGGAGAGTCATCAGGGGAGAAGGAATTTCGATCCGCAAGAAATTCGCCTTCTGGATGACATTAATACTGACCGGGCTTGTATTCATTATTTACTTCTATTTTGAGAATCGCACAACCACCGCACTGCGAGCGAATTTCCGAACCCAGATAGAGGAGGTCTCGACCACGGTGGCCTCGCAGGCCAAGGACGAAATCGTAAATGAGGCGCGTGATGCGGAGTTTCTATTGATGGTCCGGAATTTTCGTCAACAGAATAAAAATATTGCCTATATTTCTATTACCGATAAAGATGGTGATGTGTTAGCGCACAGTGAGGACATTTCCCAGTTGCATTCACAATATCAACTACCTCCGGGTGTGGCTTCCAATCTTTCGAGTGTTCCCCAGCGGATCAATGACAATGGTCGGGAGATTCTGCACTATATCCTGCCGATTACCGAAAATGAGGAGCTTCTGGGACATGCGCATATCGGTTTCTGGACAGCTAACCTGCAAACCGAAATCCGCAGTGCCAGACAGGGCATTTTCATTATCTCCATCATAAGTTATGTCCTTGCTCTTTTGGCGGTAACTTTGCTTTCCAATTATTTCGTGAAGCCAATTCAGAAATTGACTGACGGTGTCAAGAAAATCGGCTCGGGTGATCTGGAGGCCAAGCTTCCAATCGACGGTGCGGATGAATTTTCGGAAATTGCCAGGGCATTCAATGAAATGACGGGCAAGATCAAGGAAGCCCAGAAAAATATTGTCGAACAGGAAAGGCTCCATAAAGAGATGCAGGTTGCCCAGGAAATCCAGCATACACTTCTGCCCAAACATTTTCCCGATATAGAAGGTTACGATATAGCCACCATCTACCGTGCAGCCAAAGATGTCGGAGGCGACTATTTTGATTTTGTCTGGGTCGACGAAAATACTCTGGGGATTGTAGTGGCGGATGTTTCCGGCAAGGGTGTGCCGGGCTCCCTGGTTATGACCATGATTCGTACCGCCATCCGGCTTGAGGCACGCGGGAATCGCTCGGCCGTGGATATACTGTCACGGGTAAACGATTTCGTCACCGAGGATGTCAAGAAGGGGATGTTTATTACCATATTCCTGGTGGTCCTGGATTCGATCAACCGCAAAATCTCATTTGCATCTGCCGGTCATAATCCAATGGTGTTGTACCGGCACGATGAAGAGAAGACATATTTCCTGAATCCGCGCGGCATACCGCTGGGTATCCGTCTGCCAGAGGAAATCACCTTCGGTGAATCTCTTGAAGCGGAATCTATCAAGCTCAAAAAAGATGATATCCTGGTGGTCTATACTGATGGCATCACAGAGGCAATGAATCACCAACGCGAGCAGTTCGGTATGACCCGCTTCATACAATTCATTCAAAATTACAGTTTTCTCACGCCTGAAGATTTTGTTGAAAAACTAAATGAAGAGATATTGGAATTCACCCAGGGAGCCGAGCAGAATGACGATATCACCCTGGTGGCTATCAAAGAGAAGGTAATGGCCGATGCTTATCTGGTCGAGCGCCGTAAAAAGCTCCTCGATCTTGTTGAGACCGGAGGCAAGACAGTAAAGGATGCCTGTCGGGAGATGAAAGTCTCGACCTCCACTTATTATAAATACAAGAAGCGTTTTGAACTATATGGTGAAGAAGGCCTTAAGAACAAAGAGCCCAGGGGCGATGCCATGCCGCGGCAGCTTTCCTATGATGAACGCTCTAAATTACTCCAGCTAATCAGGAAATTCCCGGAATATGGCACCACCCGATTGAAGAAGGAACTGGAATCAGGTGAATACGGTGATATCCGGGTCGATGAGAGGGCCCTTTATGAAGAGTTGGTGCGGCTCAGGCTTAATACCAGTATGCTGAGATTAGAATATTCCGCCCGTACAGGGAGAGGGCTGTCGGAAGACCAGAAGGAGCTTCTGGCCAAAGAATCTGAGAAATATCAGGAGAAGATCGCCCGGGACAAGAGAGAATACCTGGAGAAAATGGAGGCCGCCAGCGCCGACGCTGGTAATGGGAAAGGTAAGGTGGCAGCATTCATTGATAATCTCGCCAGCGCCGGTATTCCTCAGGATGAGATCAAGGATATGATGGATATGTTCACCGATCTGGAGGAGGAGATAGACGAGGATACCGCGCTGAAACTGCTGGAACGGATGTCGAATCGTGTCACTCAGATCAAGCTGGATATGTCCAAGGACAAGGTGCTCGATCAATCCCGATTTCACGGTCAGGATTTGAGCGGCTGGAAAAAAGTTGCCGACAACGGCATCGATCTGAATTTACTTGACAATGAGGAAGAATCCAATAGCTTCACTTCAGGGAAACCAGCCAAAAGGTTAGACGAGGACGAAGACAGCAGTCATGATTAGAATTGCGATTATGACCTCCAAGGGAGGGACTGGAAAGACCACTACGGCTATTAATCTGGGTCACTGCCTGGCGCTGTCCGGCAAGAAAGTACTGATTATTGACTGCGACAGCCAGGGAAATGTAGCCATGGCTTTTAACCAGCAGCCCAATCGGGGTCTTGCGGAATTACTCCTGACCGGAGAGGTCGACATTGTAAAAGCACGCAACAATCTCTATCTTATAGATTCCGGTGGAAAGCGCCTGGTGGAATCGGAAATGGTGATCACCAGCCAGAGTGACCGTGAGGTCAGGATGAGCCAGGTTTTCAAGAACCTTGTAGGCTCGGACTATGTCATCTGTGACTGCCCTCCCACAATCAACCTGATCAATGTGAACGCACTCAATTATTGTGATTATGTGATCATCCCGGTCTCCATGGATTATTTTGCAGCTGAAGGAGTTAAAAAAACGCTGGCCCTTATTCAGGAAATTGAGGAGAAGATCGGGCACAGTGTCACGGTCATGGGCATACTGGCTACATTTTTTGATAAGCGTACACGGATTTCCGACCGGGTATACGACAAGCTGATTCATGAATTTGGGGACAGAGTATTTGTGACGAAGATAAGAGTTAATACGCAAATAAAAGAAGCGCAGGAAAATCATAAGACCATTTTCGAATACGCACCCTATTCTCATGGGGCGCTCGATTATTTCCTGTTGACTAAAGAAGTGGCAAATGGTCACGGGTAGGAATTATTATGGCTCAGGAGAATAAAATGGATGAAATCAAGATATCTCTGGACGCCGGCGGCACAGACGGCGGGATATCGGTTGTCAGAGTAGACGGCGTAATTGATACAATGACTTCCAGTGAGCTGGAGAAAGTCATGAGCTCATTGATTGATCAAGCGCGCTACAATATTGTAATCGATCTCGGCGGTGTGGATTATATATCATCAGCGGGATGGGGAATCTTTATTTCCAACATCCGTGAAATTCGTCAAAACGAAGGGGATCTTAAGCTCGCGGGCATGATTCCCAATGTGTATGAAATATATGAACTCCTGGAATTCGATTCGATTTTGAGGGCGTTTGAGAATGTTGAGAAGGCCAAAAGTGATTTCAATATCTCCCTGCTCCCTGAAAAGAAAAGTGAGAGGCCGCCCGAAGTAAGAACCTCCACCGAGATTATTGAGGAGGAGCAGAATCAAGCGCCGGCTGTCGAGAATGTATCCGAGCCGGAGATAGACAAGGAATCGACAGCCTCAGAAATGGAGAACATACCTGAGGTCAGCAGCGAGGAGCAACGGATTCTGGATCTGGCTGCCGATGATCCTTTTCTTTCGATTCGCGAAATGAAAAAGATACTCAATTCAGAAGCCGGGGATTTTCCCAAATTGGGATGGTGGAAGATCCGGAGAATTCTTAAGGAACACGATATCCTGTCCAAGAAAAAGCGCTTCAGATATGCGCGCAAAAAATAGAATGATGCGTTTGTGCCGGGAGGAGCACATGCTATGCTCGGTTTGGATCGACCACATCTAATCCTCATATTGGGCCTTGCTCTTTGCTGTCTTGCTCTGGTGCTGCTGGTCATACTTCTTTATATGAAGTATGCAGCCGCACGCAGGCAGGCTGAGAGCAGCGAGGATATTCTCCAGAGAATTTATTTTGATATCAAGGATTCCCTGACCAATACGATTTCTTCCGGCAGTCCCTTCCGCCATACTGCCGCGGACTACAACAACTCTGTATCACGCCATTTCGGAATCAGGAGATTAGCTATATATATAAGCAGCCGCAGCAAATATACTCCTTTGATATGGCACAATATTGATCTGCCGGGCATCAATAAGCTGTATTTTAATCCTGGTTCTGAGCTCGTCAAGAAACTGACTCACGAGGGACAGCCGGTATGGTTTGATGAGGATAAGCCGCATGATAACCTGGCCCGCCTGCTGTATGAGAAACTGGATATGAAGGTTGTCCTGCCAATAATGTTNNCTGCCAATAATGTTTGGAAAACAGCTCTATGGTTTTGTGGTGCTGTCTGAAAGCGATTTATACAGGCTGGAAGACATGACCGGCTATTTGGTCTCCCTCACGGATCAACTGGCTTACTCGTTTGAGATGTCCAAAAAGCATCAGCTCTCCAGATCATCACGATTGCTAGAGAAAAGAACACTTGAAGGAGGTATCGAGAGCGATAAAGTCGGAAAGCGTTCGATTCTCGATCTTCTTGATGATAATATAAAGATGCTGAAGATTTATAATGAAAATCAATTGTTCGGCAAATTCCTGAGGATTATAGAAGAGCACCTGAATCCCTCTTTCGCCTTCGTGTTCATGCCCGACAATAAAAAAAACAGCCTGTCAGTCTCTCATACTGCAAGAGCTGTCCCGGCAGAAATAAAAAAATGTAATATCATATCTTCCGATTCTATGGTCAAGATTCTCTCGCGTGATTTCGGCGTACACAGGGTACAGCATATTCTAGAAGCCCTCGGACCGGGGCCGGTTCTGCAGACTTTTTCAAGAACCGGATGCAAGCTGCTCGCTTCGTTTCCATTGCCCCAGCGCAGGATCGGTTTTCTGGGATTGGGTGAGAAGAAAGGCAGCAGCGCAGGAGATTACAGCTCGGAGGAAATAAACATAGTCGAGACTTTCTGCCAGACACTGCGCCTGACTCTGGACAACATCCACCAGTTCAGGAAGATTGAAGAGCTTTCATACACCGACAGCATGACCGGTCTCTATAACTACCGTTATTTCTACAAGCGTCTGACGGAGGAAATCCTGCGTGCAAAGAGATTTGAGAGGTTTCTGGCGCTTGTGATCTTCGATATAGATGAATTCAAGATTATAAATGACACCCATGGCCATCAAACCGGCGATCACATCCTCAAGCAACTGGGTATGCTGATTCACAACAGCGTGCGCTCGATCGATATTGTCTCCCGCTATGGCGGGGAGGAATTCTGTGTGATTATGCCCGAAACTGACAAAGCATCATGCGAGCAGTTTATGGAAAGATTGCGGCTGAAAATATCGGAGTTCGAATTCCGTGACAGGTCTAACAGGAAATGCCTCAATATCAGTGTCAGCCTGGGGGGTGCTATTTATCCGACCGACGCAACCCGTATTGATCGGCTCATATACTGCGCGGATATGGCTTTGCTTGAATCAAAGCAGTCAGGAAGGAATAAAGTCTGTCTCTATAATCCTGAAATTAAAANNAAGCAATCAGGCAGGAATAAAGTCTGTCTCTATAATCCTGAAATTAAAAGGAATTCCCGCTGATATAAGGCGCCAAATATTTCGGATTCAATACTGCTTATATTTCTCGAAGAGATGTCCCCATTTGGTTTTGGAAAAGCGCCTGATGATCGACTTGCCGACAGTTGGATACCAGAAGAAATCATGATATACATTTGAGGCAAACGGCGCCCAGCCTACAAGAGGTGAGTGCAGCGCGGGCTTCTCGAGAAACCTCAGAAAGCCCTTGCGAAGCATCTGATCGCCCCAGATAACAAGGCTCTTCTTGACCTTGAATCCGAAATTTACATTTGAAATATTCTCGCCGACAATTTCTATATCCTTCAGATCAGCCTTGCCGAGGCAGCGCTCCTGGCACATGCGGAGGTATGGTATGGACATTGGATCGAAACCCATCATCCGTGCGGCCACGGCATCTATGGCCACTTGGTCGCTGGAAGCAAGGATAAAATCTTTGACCCTCGGCTGCATGGTCCTTGGCCCGGCGCCGTCCCCGCAGACGGTACCATCCATAACAGCGAAGATGGAGGGATGCAATTCCTTCTGCATCAGCATCAGATCGACCAGGACCTCATGCATATATTTATGAGCATAGTGACGGACTTCCTTTAGAAGGCCGCCGAAGGAGTTTTTGATTGCGCCGGTTGTGGTGGCATGCCCGTGAGTCTTGACGGTTGGCAGGTGAATAATCTGCTTTCCGATATACATTTTTGGGATCTCAATACCCTCAGGAAATATTTCATTGAGCTTGAGGAGTTCAGACTTGAACTGAAATCTGGTCCACTCCACTTTTGGGAGGGCAGTGAATGAGGCTCCATATTTTTTCAATACCGGCCGCCAGAGATTATTTTCGCAACCCTTATAGGGATCGGTTACAACTGTTTTATTCTCGAGCGGGAAGAGGCGGGAGAAATCATAGCCGTCTTCCTTCATGGTATTCAACACGCCTTCCAGCTGCCAGGGCTGAGAGGAACAGGCCGGAAAATACTTGGTCCATGATAGATTGAGCTTTAATATTGTATCCTGATCTTTTTTGATAACCTGATCATAGCCGGCCAAATGCAGTAATTGTTTGTAATCCTCGAGAATAGTCTCGGGTTCTGCCTTTAATACGACAACTTTGGAAGCGCTCATAATTTATTTCCTATCTGTTTTTTCATATCCAAATCGAATACGTCACGTACAGGTCCAAATTTAAAATTTTTTAGAAGTTTGCGCAATTTGATTTCGGTTGTTCTAAGATTTGTATAGTGACGCAAACGGCTTCTGGCCTTGGCCTTTATACGCGGCTGTTTAGGGTCCAGTTCCCAGGGATGGAAATATACAACCCCCGGGAAGCCCATCCTGTTTAATTTCTTAAGCACACTGCTTGTGTACCAGTATGGAAAAAGTCTGAGATAGCCTCCTCCGGCCACACCGATGTTTTTCCCAAATATTCTGACCGTGGAAGGGGGAATTTCAAGAATCGACCTGTTCTCATCAACTTTTATTACATGTGCAAAACGAGGAGCATCGGGAGAGCCATAAACATCATGCAAAACCGGAAAGACCGAGGAATCGTAGCTGAAACCAAGATCAACCAGAATCTTCCAGACCCACTCATCTTTTGGATCAATCGAGAAGGATGGGGCTCGATAACCTCTGATCGAAATATCTGCTCCGGCATTGATGGCCTCCAGTGAGCGGANNATGAGAGTAACTATGGGAACCGATTTCATGACCTTTGGAGTGCAGATACTCGGTAATTTCAGGAAACCGTTCAGCTATCCATCCAAGCACAAAGAAGGTAGCTTTGACATTATATTCATCCAGTATCTCGGCGATTCGA
Organism: Candidatus Zixiibacteriota bacterium; assembly: GCA_011777135.1. Taxonomy (GTDB): domain Bacteria; phylum Zixibacteria; class MSB-5A5; order JAABVY01; family JAABVY01; genus JAABVY01. The sequence continues at coordinate 17,752 of JAABVY010000324.1, forward strand.
ACGACATTCGAGAGCACACGCGGCCTCTGGCTGTTCCAGGTTTCCNNAGAGCACACGCGGTTTCTGGCTGTTCCAGGTTTCCACAGGAAAGATCTCCCTGAAGGACTCGACACAGAACCAGTCTTCGACGTCTATGGTTATGCAATTAAGCATGACTACTTTTTAGATGAGTACTGATAACCGTAGTATTTATGGTTATAGTAATAGGGCAGAGCCTGTTTGACATTATTCAATGCCACCCCCAGGAGACGCGCCCCCGATTGATTTATAAGGTCAGCAGCCCTGGTGACAACTTCCTTTTGCGTAGCCCCGGCTTTGATTACCAGTAATATTCCGTCAACTTCTCTTCCCAAAATAATAGGATCAGTCACCGGTACGACCGGCGCTGAATCTACTATAATCAATTCANNCCGAGGTTACGATATCCAGATTGTCGATCTTGCTTTTCTTGACGCAATCTTCAAGCTTCACCTTCTTCATGATAACATCGCACAGGCCATTAGCCTGTTCAATGCCGAACATCTCATGGATCACGGGACGTCTCAAGTCGGCGTCGATTAAAAGAGTCTTTCGGGGCCGGTGGATCGCACCGGTCATGGCGAGAAAAGCTGATACAGTGCTTTTACCCTCTCCCACCGAGGGAGAAGTAATCAGAAATGACTTACCCTTTTCTTGCAATTTATTATTGTTGGCCAAGTTGAATAATAGCCGCCTGAACTCGGTGCCAACGGGAGATTCCGGATCGTAAGTATTATAGATATTCTTTTTTTCGTTCTTCATCTTATCAACCTTTTAGAATTGCATTTATTATGACCTCGGTACCTTTGAGTTCATTTTCTGACAACTTAAGATTCTTTTGGGCCCGCTCAAAATCCGGATTTACGGAAAGCGCTTTCCTGTATTCTTCGACCGCCTTTTCATGTATATACCTTCCCAGCAAAGTATAGGCTACTCCCAATTCATAATGCAGGTCGGCGTAATGTGGATTATTGCTCAGAGCACTCTGAAGATATTTAATTCTTCTCGTAATCATCTTCTCATTCAACTTGCCCATACCCATCAGGAATTTAAGATAGAAACTGGAGGATTCCGTGTCCTTCTTGTGACGGCGCTTTTCTCTGCAGGTCAGGAGCTTGGCAAAAGCATTTTCCAGATTACCCTGCTCAAAGAATTTTCGGCCCTCAAGGAAATCCTGATCCACAATATCAGGCATAATCACACTTGCCTTCTCGAGCGCCTTACCGGTCATCTCCTCCTGGTTGGTGAACAGGTTAAAATCCTCTCTACGGATGGCGTTGAGAATGTATGCCATAGCCTGATTGAGATAGGCCTCGCCATAATATATATTAATCTTGAGAGCTTCGTCGAATTCGATAACCGCCCGCTTACAGGAATCCAGCGCCATGAAAGCCTCGCCCAGATAATTCCTGTAGTCGGCATAACCGGGGCGAAGTTCAACCGCCCTGGAAAATGAGTTGCAGGCCTCCTTGAACTTATTCAATGAAAACTGCGCCACTCCAAGGCTGATAAATCCTTCATGAAACTCCGGGTCAATCTCTACCGCTCTCTCGAAAAGCTTCATGGATTCATGGTACATGCGCTTATAATATAGCGCCTGGCCCAGATAATGCAAGTTCCCGGGATCGTTGATTTCAGATGACTTCCGGTAAAGTTCAATCAGATGTTCCAGTTCACGTTTTTTATCTTCGTGAGTCGAATTTACCAGTTTTTTGAGATCATCTTTCTTGATTCCGGCCTCGAACTTCTCTTCAAATGTCTCCAGGAGTTCACCGTCGGAGAATAATGAGGTCAACACTCTTTTGCCATGATCGTCATTCACGGTCTGGATTAGGTATTCCTTGTTATCTGTTGCCAGTCTGGTATTTAGTTTGAATGCTTGCTGGGTCATGATTTGCTCCCAATTGTTATTTTATCGGTCGCAACCTCTTTGCTGCTCCGAATTGGTCCAGACTTGAATTCTATCTTTGGAACAGTACCTAAAACTTTGATGCCCATTTTATCTTCTACGGTCTCGGCTCTCTTGACTGAGTAATCGGTCATTTCTGCCAGGATGACTGCTCCCACCCCCATCAAAAGTCCAAGAGCGAGTCCCATAAGTGTGATTTTGAGACGGTCAGGATAGAATGGGTAGATGGGTACGAAGGCCGGCTCTATGANNCATGGCAAGCTGAGAACCGGTATAATTCTCCAGGAAATTGTCGTACCATGCTTTGGCCCGGTCGACCTCCTTTTCCAGTGTGGCCAGCTGTATCTCCGCATCGGGTCCGGTAGAAAAACTGGTCTTAATATTCTCTTTGCTTCGTTCAAGCCTGTTTTGTTTGTGAATATAATAGTCAAGTTGAATTTCTGTTAACATATAGTTGGAGATTAACTCCAGATTTTCCTGATTCATGCTATCATATCTTCCAACTGTAATGGAGTCGATCATAATTGCGATTGAGTCGATACTGACGTCAATTGAACGTCTCTGCAAATTAACCTTGGGATCGCGCCAGGTATATTTTTCCATCAATTCCGCAAGGTTCGTGGTACGTTCCATCAGAATCCTTCTNNATGCGGTCAAGTTCCGATTCGATGTCCTTGAGGTTTTCCCGGGTGGTCAACCCTCGGTCTATTGTCAATTTCTGATAGTTGCTCTTGAATTCGGCCAGTTTCTCTTCTTTTTCGCGCAATTCTTTTTTGTAAATCTGAGCCTGTGTGTTTGAAAATTCCAGATTCCTGCGCACCGCCAGAAGGTCAGCCCGCATCTTCTCATCAACATATACTTCTGCTATCGTCTGGGCCAGGTCACGGGCCATGATCGGATCATGATGCTCGGCGGTAATACGAATCATGTTTTCACTTATGAAACTCACCTCAATATGTTTTCGCAGATCCTCAATCAGCGCGCGATAGACCAGTTCCGAGGCTGGAACATCTGGAACATTACTTTTTAATTCCACAGCATTCTGGAGGACTCCGGGATCATCATCCAGGCCCAGACGGCTGATCATCTTCGTCAGATTTACCCCCGAGGTTACCAGCCCGCGAGTTTCATTCATCTCACGGTTTATCTGCCTCTCGTTCTTGCGGTAATTATCCCCGAATTTTCCTGGAATCATGCGCGCCAGCTCCCCGGAAATCAGACTGCTCTGGCTGGTTAATATTACTGCGCTGGATTTATATAAGGGACTCATCAGATGACTTCCGGCATAGCTGACCCCGGTTATCAATAGCAGGGGAAGAATTAATAGCCATTTCCGCCTGGATATCACCTGCCAAAATTCACGCAGATCGATCTGTCTTTCCTGGAGATATGTGTCTCTCATATGTTCTAATCAGAAAACCTGTCTATCAGCAAATAAGTTGATACCACTGTTCCGAAGATGGCGACAAAATCACGGATTTTTCCCCATGTTCCCCAGAATCCGCCCTCATCAGTGGGGATCAGGATTGTATCCTCGGGCCGAAGCGTGTACCGGGGAGGGGTGCCTTTTTCCGATCTTTTCTCGATATCAACTATTATAACATTTGAATATGGATCCTGCTTATTGAAAATCCTGACTTTTCCCAGATCGGCATCAGCGGTCGGCCCGCCCGCCAGAGCGATTGCATCCAGACAATCCATGTTCTCTTCCAGGGTAATCGCGCCCGGGGTACCGACCCGGCCAATGACATAAACAATGTTCTTGCGCTCCACCGCTGCTGTCCTGGTGGGAAGACCGGGACCCGCCTCAGAGGTCGTCCGCTTAACTTCGACAATATCTTCCGGAAACAACTCGGGATATTTAGATGGATCACCTTCTGCGATCAGGTTGGCCAGGTTGACATGGACAATCTCGCCCTTATTAACCGAACCACGAATGATAACGACATTGGAAAGATCGCCCTGTTCTGTAACTCCCCCGGCCTCCTTAATCAGTTCC
>JAABVY010000349.1 GCA_011777135.1 Candidatus Zixiibacteriota bacterium
CGGAAGCGGTCGTAAACTCCACCAGAATCCCTTTCGCTGACCAATCCAGCATCGAGCATTTCAGTTTCAGTGTAGCCTTTATCTTTGAAGTGGGAATTGAGTGCATCCCAGGAATCAGGCGCATATCCCAGACCGAAAGCTTCAATCGTCTCGGCTGTCAGCATCCGTTTCTCTGTCAGGTAATGGAGTGCAGGTTTACCCTGAGGAGTGTTGATCAGCTGATGGCGGAAGAAAGTGACAGCCTCTTCCAACATTGTTCGTAATCGCTTGTTCTCTTCCGCTTCTTCTTGTTCCTGCGGAGTTGGTGCACGCAGCTGGACGCCTGCTCGTTCCGCTAAATTCCGTAGGGCTTCTGGAAAATCCCAACCCTCCTTCTTCATCACAAATGAAAAGATATCCCCACCATCGTTGCATTCTCCAAAGCAACGCCATGTGCCGGTATCCGGGAAGATAACAAATGCTGGAGTTCGTGTGTTCGAATGAAAAGGACAAAACCCCGTGTAGTTCTTACCGGTTTTTCGCAGCTGGACGGTTTCGGAGACGATATCTACGATATCCAGATTGGCTTTGATCTCATCTATCGTGGTCATATGCTGTACACAATTCCAGGGTAATTCCCTGCCAACAGGTTAATTCTAATTCAATCTACTGTGAAAAATCCAACTGTTAGGTTTTTCTAAGGAGAGATTATAGTTCGGGGTGGACACTCATGATAGAAATTGTAACCTCACTCCTTGAATTATATGCACAGTCGAATGGATTGACAATTGCATAATTGAATAGGTTATTGTATAAACAAGGGTATCATGGAAAAATCCACCAGCGAAATGTATATTTCAGTTGACATCGAAACATCGGGACCGAATCCATCCCGCTATTCGATCTTATCGATTGGAGCCTGTACGGTATTCGAACCGGTCGAAATTTTCTACGTAGAATTCAAGCCCATCAGCATGGATGCGAAAGCGGATGCACTGAAGATCAGCAAGCTGTCGATGGAACGCTTGATAGAAACGGGGGTCGAACCGGAAACCGGGATGAGAGAATTTACAGATTGGCTGGAGCGAGTTGTTCCGGATGGAAAAAAACCCGTTTTCGTTGCTTTCAATGCTCCCTTCGATTGGATGTTTGTCAACGATTAT
>JAABVY010000171.1:0-306 GCA_011777135.1 Candidatus Zixiibacteriota bacterium
GCGGGAATTGATCTCGAATGCATCCGATGCGATATCCCAGATGGAATTCATCCTGCTGACCAATCGAGATGTGCTTGAGCCCGGTGTGGATTTCAAGATTCAAATCACGGTGGATGAAGAAGAAAACATAATCACCATTGAAGATAATGGAATCGGGATGACGGAGGATGAACTGGTCACCAACCTGGGAACGATTGCCCAATCCGGGGCGAGAGCATTTATCGAGGCTTCGGAAACTGACCAGGAGAATTTAATCGATGTCATAGGTCAATTTGGGGTTGGTTTCTATTCCGTTTTCATGGTGGC
>JAABVY010000171.1:421-1282 GCA_011777135.1 Candidatus Zixiibacteriota bacterium
TGCAGAAGAATTCGCCCGGGAATCTCGCATTCACGAAATAGTCAAAAAACACTCAGATTATGTGCGCTACCCGATCTTTGTGGGGGATGATGAAGAGCAGGCTAACCGCCAGGTTGCCATCTGGCGGCAGTCTCCACGGGAGGTCAAAGACGAGGATTACCAGGAGTTCTACCAGCATTTGACTCTGGATTTCGAACCACCCTTGGAACACATCCATACCGTCGTCGATGCTCCACTGCGTTTGTATGCACTGCTGTACATCCCGACAAATCCGGAAAAGAATGTTTTCTCTTTGCGGAAAGAAGACGGGCTTAAATTGTATGCACGCAAGATTTTGATCCAGGAATATACGACGGAACTTCTCCCGAAGTATTTCCGCTTTATCCAGGGTGTTGTCGATGCTGAAGATCTGCCGCTGAACGTATCCCGCGAAACGATCCAATCGAACCCATTGATCATCCGCATCCGAAAAATTCTCACTTCCCAGGTGATCAATAAATTAGAACAGATTGCCAAGAAAGATGATGAACTCTATGAGAAGTTCTGGAATGTTTATAGCAATTTTCTGAAAGAAGGCATCGCAACTGCGGAAGATGGCAGGGAAGAACTCTACCCGCTGCTCCGCTTCAAAACCACGAAAGTTGTTGATAGGCTCTCTTCCCTTAACGATTACATCGGGCGAATGAAAGCAGGTCAGAAGAAGATCTATTATATTCTAGGTGATGATGAAACCAGTGTGCTGCAAAGCCCGCATCTTGATTATTTCAACAAACATGAATACGAAGTAATTACTTTTACCAACGCTATGGATTCCTTCATGTTGATCAACCTGAGGGAGTATGAGGGCTTTGAATTCACCAA
>JAABVY010000091.1:0-12190 GCA_011777135.1 Candidatus Zixiibacteriota bacterium
AAGAATGTATTGATCGATTGTGGAGAGGACTGGAAAAACAAGATTGATGATCTGAATCCGGATGCGATTGTAATCACGCATGCTCATCCCGACCATTCCTTCGGCTTGAAGGATGGTGCTCCTTGCCCGGTTTATGCTCCTGAGGATGCATACTCCGAGATGAAAAAATATAAAATAAAACAGCTGAAAAGAGTCGGGCATCGCGAAAAGTTCAAAGTTCAGGGAATATCTTTTGAGGCTTTTCCTGTCGAACATTCGATAAAAGCACCGGCTGTCGGGTATCGTGTAAAAGCTGGAAAACACACAATATTTTATGCTCCCGATCTGGTTTATATTTATGACCGGCAAGAAGCTCTTGAGGAAGCATCGCTATATATTGGGGATGGCGCCACTATCAAGCGGTCCTTTGTCAGAAAGCGCGGCGACACTTTAATCGGACATATTCCGGTTCAAACGCAATTGACATGGTGCCAGAAAGAGGGAGTGCCCAAAATGATCATTACCCATTGCGGCTCCCAAATTGTCGAAGGGGATGAGAGAAAGCTGGGGAAGAGGATCCGTGAGATGGCCTCTGAACACGGGGTTGAAGCTGAAATAGCTTATGATGGTATGGAAATTTTGCTGAGATAATGAATCGAGAGGAGTTGGATAATGCCGGAGTTACCTGATGTGGAGGTTTTTAGAAAATATCTTAACAGGACCGCCTTGAACAAGAAGATCGATAAAGTCGAAGTCCGGGATAATGATATTCTTAGTGACCATAGCGCCCGCAGCCTGCAGATGCAATTAAAAGGCAAAAAGTTCAAAGCGACAAAGCGCCGCGGCAAATACATGTTCGTAAAATTTGATAAAAACGCCTGGCTGGTGCCGCATTTCGGCATGACCGGTTTTCTGAAATATTATAAAGATGAAGATAAGGAAACGGAGCATGCCCGGGTTGTATTTGATTTCACCAATGGATACAAGCTGGCTTTTGACAACCAGAGGAAGCTGGGCAAAGTGGACATTGCCAAAGGTGTACAGGAATTTGCGGAAAAGAATGATATCGGCCCGGATGTTTTAGAAGATGATTTCGATCTGGGTAAGTTCAAGGAAATTATGGATAAAAAGCGGGGAATAGTAAAATCAGCTTTGATGGATCAGAAGTCGATGTCCGGGGTGGGCAATATCTACTCGGATGAAATTCTCTTCAGGGCCGGGATTCATCCCGCCAGCAAGACAGAAAGGCTTGATAATAAACAGGTTAAGAAGATCTTCAGGGCTCTCAAGACAGTGCTCAAGAAAGCCATAGAGGCCGAGGTTGACCCGCAGAAGATGCCCAGTTCTTACCTTTTGCCGGTCCGGGAAGAGGGTCATAAGTGCCCTGAGTGTAGCGGCAAAATCAAGAGCAGCAAATTCTCGGGCCGCACCGGTTATTATTGCGGTAAACATCAAAAACAATTAAGCTGAATGCGGTTTGACGGTCTTAAAAAATAGACCAGTCTATTTTCTTCTTGACAAGCAGCCGATAGAATCTTATTATGATCTTAATTGTGAAATAAATCACAATATCGATTGAAGGATTTGGCCAATGATCCTGGTTCTCGAAAAGGGTGACCTGCAAAGTCTTTTTGATGCATTGACTTCTGAGAAATATCAATTGATCGGCCCGAGGGTTGAGGATGCCGCTTTAGTTTATGATGAGATTATAAGCGCCGATGATCTCCCGGTTGGGTATGTGGATGAGCAGGATGGCGGGAAATATAGACTGGTCAAATCCGATAGAGACGCATATTTTGATTATGTTGTGGGTCAGCATACCTGGAAAAGATATCTTTATGCTCCTGATGTAACGCTGTATGAGCTGAAACGCACAGGCAAGAATTTCGAGATTGTTGAAAATAAATCAGAAATTCCAAAACGGGCATTCATAGGAGTTCGTGCATGTGAAATCGAAGCTATTCGAATCCAGGACAAGATTCTTCTTGAAGGGCCATATAAGGACACGGATTATGAAAGACGCCGACAGGATATTTTGATAGTTGCAGTGAATTGTGTGCATCCTGGCGGGACGTGCTTCTGCGCTTCGATGGGTACGGGTCCCAGAGCCAACAGGGGATTTGACCTGGCGCTGACGGAAATAGTCGAAGATAGTCGGCACTATTTCTTGATTGAATCCGGTACGAATACCGGTGAAAAAATCATGAAAAATCTCAAGGGCAAGGAGGCCGGCAAAGATGAGATTGAGGCGGCCGATCGGATTATGAAGGATGCCGAAAACAAAATGGGGCGGCATGTTGATACGGCCGGGGTAAAGGAGTTACTCTATCGCAATTTCGAAAACTCCCGATGGGAAGTCGTTGCACAGAGATGTTTAAATTGCGGGAATTGCACGCTGGTATGCCCGACCTGTTTCTGTATAAACATCGAGGATATATCCAGTCTTGAAGCCGATTCCGCCCAGCGCGTACGCAAATGGGATTCATGTTTCACCCTCGACCACTCTTATATATATGGTGGAAGTGTACGCACGTCAGCTAAGGCGAGGTATCGTCAATGGCTGACACACAAGCTGGCCAGCTGGATCGATCAGTTTGGAATGTCAGGCTGTGTTGGCTGTGGAAGATGTATTACCTGGTGCCCGGTTGGAATCGATCTGACAGAGGAAGTTCGGGCCATCCGAGAAAGTGAAGGAAAAGGCGAAATAATGGCAGATAAAGAGGAATAGATCTATGGAATCTCTGGCAAAAGTACTGAAAGAACATCCTTTCCTTGAGGGATTGGAGCAGCGGCATATCGATTTTATAACCGGCTGCGGTTCCAATGTTGTTTTCAAGAAGGATGAATTTATTTTCCGTGAAGGGGATGAAGCCAATCATTTCTATTTCATCAGGCACGGTAAGATCATAATAGAAACTTATATCCCGGAAAAAGGTCCGGTAGCGATCCAGACACGAGAAACCGGGGATGTCACCGGCTGGTCGTGGCTTATCCCTCCCTATCGCTGGCATTTCGACGCCCGCGCTGTGGAATTAACGCGGGCGATCGCATTGGATGGCAAATGCCTGCGCGGCAAGATGGATGAGGATCATGAGCTGGGCTACAAGTTAATGAGGCGTTTCGCCCAGCTTATGGCCGAACGTCTGGAAGCAACCCGGATACAGCTTTTTGATATGTATGGCGGAATTACAAAAAAGTAAGCAGGCTATCGGATCCAAAGATAATCCGATGATGCCGCGGCAATTCAGGATTCAGCGCTTCAAACGCGATACGGTGGATACATTTTCAATGGAACTGAAGCCTGTATCCGGGCCCAGGAAGTTTAATTTTCTTCCCGGGCAGTTCAACATGCTGTATGTCTTCGGTGTTGGGGAGGTACCGATCTCAATCAGCGGAGATCCCACCAATCCCGAGATTCTTGTGCACACCACCCGTGCGGTTGGAAATGTCACCAAGGCCATGGATAGCCTGAAATCGGGCCACACCATCGGAGTGCGCGGGCCATTGGGAACAAGCTGGCCGGTTATAGAGGCCGAGGGTAACGATGTTGTTCTAGTGGCAGGCGGTATCGGCCTGGCTCCGCTACGTCCGGTAATGTATCATCTTCTGGCTCATAGGGAACACTACGGAAAGATTGTATTATTATATGGTACCCGTACGCCTGATGACATACTTTTTAAGAAAGAGCTGGAGAAATGGCGCTCACGTCTCGATCTGGAAATCCACATCACTGTCGATCGCGGCACAGGCTCCTGGCGCGGCAATGTGGGAGTGGTAACGAATCTGATTGGAAGAGCGCCGTTCGATCACCTGAATTGTACCGCCATGGTCTGCGGACCGGAGATTATGATGCGTTTCAGCGCGCTGGGGCTCCAGAAACGTGGAGTGGAACCTGGCGATATTTGGGTCTCCATGGAGAGAAATATGAAATGCGGAATCGGCCTGTGCGGGCATTGCCAGATGGGACCGTTGTTCGTCTGCAAAGACGGCCCCGTATTCAGGTATTCCGAGATCAAGGAGATTTTCACCAGGCGAGAGTATTGATATGGCAAAAAAGCGCAAACCAAAACTCGCGGTATGGAAATTCGCTTCATGTGACGGTTGTCAGCTCAGTCTGTTGGATTGCGAAGATGAGCTTCTGACTGTCACGGACCAGATTACGATTGCCAATTTTCCAGAAGCCTCGCGGGCAATTATCAAGGGGCCCTATGATGTTTCGCTGGTAGAAGGTTCTATTACCACCCCGCATGACGCTGAACGAATTCACAAAGTCAGAAGAGCATCCAGGGTGCTGGTGACAATCGGCGCCTGCGCCACGGCTGGCGGAATTCAGGCGATAAGAAATTTTCGAGATGTGAAGGAATTTGTTTCCATAGTCTATCCCTCGCCGGAATATATCGAAACCTTGAATAAATCCACCCCGATTTCTGATCATGTGTTCGTAGATTATGAATTGCGTGGATGTCCCATTAATAAATATCAGCTGCTGGAGGTTGTAAGCGCATTTTTGATCGGAAGGAAACCGATTATTCCTCCCTATAGTGTGTGTATGGACTGCAAGCGCAAGGGCAATATCTGTGTTATGGTTGCACATGGCACGCCCTGCCTGGGTCCGGTGACGCAAACCGGATGCGGGGCATTGTGCCCATCCTATAACCGTGGCTGTTATGGATGTTTTGGGCCGAAGGAGACGCCCAATACGAGTTCGCTCGCAGAATGGTGTAAAAAACTCGGTGTTTCAAGCGATGACCTGACCCGATTATTCCGCACCTTCAATGCCTATGCCGATCCATTCCGGAAGGAGAGTGAGGCCCATGAAAGGTAAATCGATAAAGGTAAACTACCTTGCCCGTGTCGAGGGTGAGGGCGGACTTCATGTCAAAATCCGCGGAGATAAGGTCAAGGAAGCAAAGTTGAATATATTCGAGCCGCCCCGTTTTTTCGAGGCCTTTCTGCGCGGCCGCAATTTTATGGAGGCCCCGGATATTACCGCACGTATCTGCGGAATCTGCCCGATCGCTTATATGATGAGCTCATGCCATGCAATGGAGATGGCATGCGGTGTCAAAGTCGAAGGGCCGATTCGCGATTTAAGAAGGTTGATTTATTGCGGTGAATGGATTGAAAGTCATGGTCTGCATATTTACATGCTGCATGCGCCTGATTTTTTAGGCTATGAAGATGCGATTGGGATGGCTAAGGATCACCCTAAAATTGTAAAACGCGGCCTCGAGCTCAAGAAGATAGGCAATGATTTGATGATATTGATGGGAGGAAGGGAAATTCATCCCATAAACATCCGTGTCGGCGGGTTCTATAAAATCCCGAAGAAAAAAGAATTGCAGAAGATGGCCGATCCATTGAAATGGGCGAGGGATGCTTCGCTTGAGACTGTGAAATGGGTATCGACCTTCGATTTTCCTGACTTTGAGCGTGACTATGAATTCGTAAGCGTGAATCATGAAAGCGAGTACCCTATTGATGAGGGCGGGATAGCCTCCAACAAGGGTATCGATATTGGTATAGAGCAATACCTGGACTATTTTGAGGAACACCATGTAAAACATTCCACGTCGCTGCATGCCTCTGTTAAGGGTCGCGGTTCATATATGACCGGGCCGATGGCCCGCTACAGTCTCAATTTCGATAAACTCTCGAAGACCGCCATAGAAGCTGCCAAAGCAGCCGGCCTCGGCAAGACATGCAATAATCCGTTCAAAAGCATAATAGTAAGGGCGGTTGAAACATTGTATGCCTGCGATGAAGCGCTGCGCATAATTGATAGCTATGAAATGCCGGATCAGCCGTATATCGAGGTGGAACCGCGGGATGGCATCGGGCATGGCGCCACGGAAGCTCCTCGCGGGACACTTTATCATCGCTATCAGATTGATAAGAATGGTATTATTAAAGATGCCCGGATTATTCCGCCCACCTCTCAAAATCAGTCATCAGTGGAAGAGGACCTGGTTGAGTTTGTTTCGAAGAAACTGGATCTGCCTCATGAAGAGTTAACATGGAAATGTGAGCAGACAGTCCGCAATTACGATCCCTGCATCTCCTGCTCATGTCATTTTCTTAAGCTAACCATAGATCGAAAATAAGGGGGCTATGATGACGGACGAAGATCTTATCCTGTTAATTGGCGCGGGAAATGAGTTTCGCTCCGATGATGCGGTTGGACCGGTGATAGCAAAAAAAATCTATCAGCTTTATCCCGATCGGATAAAATATATCAAAGACATCAGTGACAGCACAAATTTGATAGAACACTGGAAGAAACGAAAGCATGTATTCTTTATAGATGCCGTATGTTCTGGTTGTGACCCGGGAACTGTTTTTCGATTTGATGCTTTGAATGAAGAAATTCCCGAGAACATTAGCTCGAATTTGTCTACACATACATTTAATCTTAAAGAAGCCATTGAGCTGGCTAGAAATCTGGACAGTCTTCCTTTAGCACTGATCGTTTACGGAATTGAATGCAGAAACTTTGAATACGGCAAGTGCTTTTCACCCGAGATCAAGCCTGCAATCAGCGAGGTAATTATCAAAATCAAGCAGGAGATCGATGAGCTGGTTTACGCAGCATTGTGATGATCATATCATTCTGTATTAATTAATATGAAAACAGATATTTCAAATAAACAGATAAAAAGGATAAATTTAAAAATAGGCGGCGCTGTTCAGGGCGTTGGCTTTCGTCCTGCAGTTTATCGACTTGCGACTAAATTGGGACTATCGGGATGGATAACCAACGCTGCCGATGGTGTGGAAATCGAACTCGAAGGTCATAATGATTATATTGAAGAATTCGTTGAATTATTAAAGGTTGAAAATCCGATACATTCAAGATTAGATAATATCAAACAGGAGTTTCTCTATCCCATAGGTGGAACAGGCTTCAAAATCATCGAAAGCAAATTATCCGGCGATAAAACTGCCTTAGTACTGCCGGATATCGCAACCTGCCCGGACTGTCTGCGGGAAATATTCGATCCTGATAACAGGCGCTATCTCTATCCCTTCACAAACTGCACGAATTGCGGACCGCGCTATAGTATTATAGAAGGGCTACCATATGACCGCGCTATGACCACGATGAAATATTTTGAAATGTGCGGGAAGTGCCGTGAAGAATATGAAAATCCATTGGATCGGCGGTTCCACGCACAGCCTAACGCCTGCCCAGAATGCGGCCCTCATCTGGAACTGTGGGATAAATCCGGCAAGGTTATGGCCCTGCACAATGATGCTCTGGATCAGGCCTGCGAAGTTGTATTGGGAGGGGAGATACTGGCACTGAAGGGCCTGGGCGGATTTCACCTGATAGTCAATGCACAGAATTATCAGGCAGTGAAGCGACTGCGAAGTCTGAAAGAAAGGAAGAAGAAGCCGTTGGCCCTTATGTATCCTGATTTGGCTTCAATTGAACTTGAGTGTGAGGTCGGTGAACTGGAGCATGAACTTCTGACATCAGCCGAGTCTCCGATTGTGCTTATGAAGCGCAAGCGATTTAATCTGGAAACCACACCACGCACTCTTAAAGGGATTGCGCCGGATAATCCCTATCTTGGTATCATGCTGCCCTACACGCCATTACATCACATCCTGATGCATAAATTGCAGATTCCAATCGTGGCTACCAGTGGCAATTTGGCTGAGGAGCCGATATGTATCGACGAAAAAGAAGCCCTCGGAAGGCTATCTGGTATCGCCGATCTGTTTCTTGTGCATAACCGTCCGATTGCCAGGCATGCGGATGATTCAATTGTGCGTGTTGTAGCCGAAAGAGAGCTTGTTCTCAGGAGGGCGCGTGGTTATGCTCCGCTTCCAATGCAGCGGAAGGGATCTTTCCGACCGGTTTTGGCAACGGGGGGACATCTGAAAAATACAATTGCAATTTCGTCAGGTAAAAATGTATTTATAAGCCAGCATATAGGCGATCTGGACACGAGACTTTCCATTGAGACATTCAATATTACGATAGAATCTCTTTCTGATATCTATGAATTCAAACCTGAAATTATAGCCTGCGACAAGCATCCAGATTACCATTCAACCATTTATGCCGAGAAGAGTGGACTGCATCTGGTTAAGGTACAGCATCACTATGCGCACATCCTGAGCTGCATGGCAGAAAATAATCTCGGCGGTGAGGTGCTTGGGGTGGTCTGGGACGGTACCGGGTACGGCGATGATGATACTATTTGGGGTGGAGAGTTTCTATCTGTCGATGGCAAATCATATCAGCGATTTGCACATCTGCGGACATTTCCGCTTCCCGGCGGTGAGAGGGCGGTGCTGAGACCGAGGCGGTCAGCGCTGGGAAGTATGCATGAACTATATGGACGCGATATTATCGGAATAGAAAATAATAATCCCCTGGACAGATTCAGGCAAGAGCAGAAACAGCCACTTCTGGGGGCATTGAAAAAAGAAGTCAACTGCCCACGGACATCCAGCATGGGACGTCTATTTGATGCGGTCGCCTCTATAATCGGACTTTGCCAGGAAATCGATTTTGAGGGTCAGGCGGCAATGCTGCTGGAATTTGCGGCCGAGAAAGCTGCTGATGATCAGAAATCCTACCCGTTTGATTTTGTCAAATACGAGAATAAATATATTTTAGATTGGGAAAAGATAATCGAAGGTATTCGCAAAGATCATGATAGGGCTGTCTCCCAAAACCGAATTGCCGCAAGATTCCATAATACACTGGCTGAGATGATTGTTGAGGTTGCGAAAATTTGTGAGAGGGAAGATGTTGTGCTTTCGGGCGGTTGTTTCCAGAATAAGTATCTGACAGAGAAGACAGTCGGCCGTTTAAAAGAAGAGGGTTTTAAGCCATACTGGCACAAACTGGTTCCGCCCAATGACGGCGGGATTTCATTGGGCCAAGTCATGGCAATTTCAAGAGATAGGTCTATGGAGTAGAATCTATGTGCCTGGCCATACCGGGAAAAATATTGAGCATTGAAAAAAATGATTCTTTGATGCATACCGGGCGTGTCAATTTCGGCGGTATTGTCAAAGAGGTAAACCTTTCATTTGTGCCGAATGCCGAGGTGGATGATTATGTGATTGTGCATGCAGGCTTTGCCATTGGCAGGGTGGATGAGGCCGAGGCGCAGAGAGTCTTTGAATATCTCGATGATATCGAAAGCATGATGGAAGAGAAAAACAGGCAATGAAATATATTGACGAATATCATAATACAGAAGCTGTAGCTGCATTTGCAGGAAAAATTAAAAGTATTGGCAGCCGGAAATGGAATATAATGGAGGTCTGTGGTGGGCAGACCCACGCAATTGTCAGACATGGCCTCGATCAGCTTCTTCCGGATGAGATTACTCTCCTGCACGGTCCCGGATGTCCGGTCTGCGTTACGCCGGTCAATATTGTTGATAAGGCAATAGAGATCGCAGGCCGACAGAACGTGATTTTCTGCTCTTTTGGAGATATGATGCGAGTACCGGGGTCAGATGGGGATCTTTTCGGTGTGAAGTCTGCCGGTGGCGACCTTCGTGTGCTCTATTCACCTCTTGATGCAATCAGGATCGCAGAGGAGAATTCCGGGAAGGAAGTGGTCTTTTTCGGGATCGGATTTGAGACCACCGCGCCGGCCAATGCCATGGCAATCCTATGGGCTGATCAAATTGGGCTTGAGAACTTCTCGGTTTTATCCGCAATGGTCCTGATTCCTCCCGCCATGGAACTGATATTGTCATCAAGAAGCAATAAAGTGGATGCTTTTCTTGCAGCTGGTCATGTCTGCACTGTCAGCGGTTATGAGCAATACGAGGTATTGTCACAAAGTTACAGCCTGCCAATTGTGGTGACCGGCTTCGAGCCATTGGATATAATTCAGGGCATATATATGGCCGTAGCACAGCTTGAGGATGGAAGAGCGGAAGTTGAGAATCAGTATTCACGTTCAGTCAAAAGAGAGGGCAATTTCGCCGCACTTCGAATTATGCAAGAGGTATTTACAGCTGTGGATAGAACCTGGCGGGGATTTGGAATGATAAAATCCAGCGGTCTTGCTATAAGCGATAAATATCGGCGGTATGATGCCGAGGAAAAATTCGGAAAAGTCGATGACATTTCTGATAAAGACAGTGAATGTATCAGTGGTGATATCCTGAGCGGCACAAAAAAGCCCTTTGACTGTCATGCATTTGGTAACAAATGTACTCCGGATAATCCTCTTGGAGCAACTATGGTCTCCTCTGAGGGGGCCTGCAGCGCATACTACAGTTACCGTAATCTGGATCTTAAAAAGGCAGGTCTTAAGTAGATGGAAGAAAACTTAAATAATATAGAATGCCCTATTCCAAAAGAAAAACATCAATACATTAAAATGGCTCATGGCGGTGGTGGACGCGTGATGCATGAGCTTATAGATAAGCTCTTTACAGTAGCATTTTCCTCTTCAGGGCTTGATCGTGAACATGACAGTGCGGTTATTCAGGTATCGACAGGAAAGCTCGCCTATACCACAGATTCATATGTCATTCGACCTGTCTTTTTCCCGGGCGGCGATATCGGCAAGCTGGCTGTCTGCGGCACAGTTAATGATCTGGCTATGAGCGGAGCTCGTCCCCTATATATAAGTGCCGGATTTATCCTGGAAGAGGGTCTGGAAGTCGAAAAGCTCTGGAAAATCTGCCTATCGATGCAAAAGGAAGCGGTGAATGCCGGAGCCAGGATTATAACAGGCGATACGAAAGTCATCGATAAGGGAAAATGTGATCAGATTTATATTAATACTACGGGAATTGGAATCATAGAACACGATATGAATATCAGGCCCTCGAGTATTAAGCCGGGCGATGCAGTGATTATCAATGGCGATATCGGCAGGCATGGAGTAGCGGTGATGGCCAAGAGGGAGGGTTTGTCTTTCGAAACGGAAATAGAAAGCGATTGTAAATCACTCTCACCGTTGATTCTGAACCTGCTCAAAGCCGGTGTCGAAATTCACTGCCTTCGCGATCTTACTCGTGGGGGTTTGGCCAGCGCCTGTGTGGAAATTGCCCAAAGCGCGAAACTCCAGATAGAACTGGAAGAGAAATCTATACCGATAATGGAAGCGATACGCGGAGCATGCGAAATGCTTGGCTTCGATCCGATTTATGTAGCCAACGAAGGACGCTTCATAATGTTCGTTCCACCGGATCATGCAGAAAAAGCGCTCGAGATCATCAAAACTGTCGATTCGGATTTTTCGCCGGCAATTATCGGTAGAGTTTCGCAGGATAAATCCGGTCTGGTTACTCTCAAAACGAGANNAGAATCGTCGATATGCTGAGCGGGGAACAGCTTCCCAGAATCTGTTAATTCCCCGCAATTATCAGTATCTGTAGAATAGTCTTCAAAAATGTAGAATATTCCACAATTTTTATCCCATTATTTCTACCTGCACAATACTTTTTGTTGTCGTTCAATGGGTTATGCTCTTTGGCACGGTATTTGTTTTATAACGGGCAATATGATGAAGTTAGTGATAAAAAGAGGACTAGAAATTATGGTGATGGCTGTCGCTCTGGTGATTTTGCCTTCATTATTATTTGGGCTGGATAAGGGCGAAGCCGATAAACTTGCGGATTCTCTGGAAAACCTCTATCAGCAGAATGACCGGGAATCGATCGGCCTCGATTCCAATGCCACGTTTGATGAATACCTGAGAATCGCGATGAAAAATAATCCTGGTTTGAAAGCGGCTTTTTACGGCTGGAAATCCGAGCTTAAAAAGGCCGGTTATGCAGGGGCGCTTCCCGATCCGATGATCTCCTACGGTCACTTTATCGAGAACGTGGAAACTCGTGTCGGTCCCCAGGAATTCAGGATCGGCCTGAAGCAAAGCTTTCCATGGTTCGGCACTCTTGGCGCCAGAAAAGACATTGCGCTGGAGTCGGCTAATGCGGCCTATAAGAACTTTCAGGCCGCCAAACTCAGGCTTATTTATCAGGTCAAAGCCGCCTATTATGATCTTTACTATCTTGGAAAAGAAATCCAGCTGACCCAGGATAACTTTGAACTCTTGAAATTCTGGGAATCTGTGGCCCGCACAAAATACCAGGTGGGCCAGAAAGCGCATCCCGATGTAATCAAAGCCCAGGTTGAACTGGGGATTCTGGAGGATCGTTTGAAAAGTCTGGAGGACAGACTTCGTCCTGCCAGGGCGCGTCTTTTTGAGGCCTTGAAT
>JAABVY010000091.1:12199-14780 GCA_011777135.1 Candidatus Zixiibacteriota bacterium
TCGATGGAAATCGATGAATCCGAACTTCCAGAGGACTCATTGATATCAGAGGCGATTAAAAATAATCCCGATCTGGAATCAATCAGGGCGCTGGTTGAGAAGGAGAAAGCTGGAATCCGGTTAGCCGGCAAATCCTACTATCCCAGCTTTACCTTTGGTGTGGACTATATAGAAACGGGAGAAGCAATAAATCCGTCGCTGGAAGAGAGCGGTAAGGATCCCTGGATGATTTCAGCCGGCATAAATATTCCGATCTGGTTCGGCAAGAATAAAGCAAAAAAAGAAGAAGCAGAGGCGCGCCACAAGATGACGCAGGAAAAGCTGGCCTACTCGGAAAACCATATAGCTACCATAGTACAGGAAACGGTATACAGGCATAATGATGCCTTACGCAAGGTCAGTTTGTATCGTGACGGCTTGATTCCCAAGGCCGAGCAGTCACTGAATGTGTCGTTTTCGGCCTATCAGGCGGGCGAGACAGATTTCTTGAATGTTCTGGATGCACAGAGATTGCTGCTGGATTTTCTCTTGAAATTTGAAAAAGCAAAAACCGATCTGGCCAAGAGCGGGGCCGAGATTGAGGTTTTAACCGGAAAAGAATTAAACACCGAATTAACCAATTAACTTTTTGAAAGGAGCTTCAAATGAAAAAGCTTCAATTTATCACAATTTTGTTTGCGGCCTTAGTTTTCACATTCTCTCTGGCTTTTGCCGGTGAGGGACATGACAAGGCAGAGAAAACCGCAAAGGCCGAAAGTGCCGAAAAGGCAGATGCTGTGGAATCGAAACCACAGACCAACTGTCCTGTAATGGGCGGAAAGATCAATAAGGAAGTCTACACCGATATTCAGGGCCAGAGGGTCTATCACTGCTGCCCGGGATGTTCCGGCGCGCTGGTTGCCGATCCGGACAAGTATTTTAAGAAGGCTGCAGTCGAAGGTGTACTCTTCGAGAATATCCAGACTAATTGCCCGGTTTCCGGTAAGGAACTGGAGGAAAAGGAAGTTTACACTGACTACGAAGGACGCAGGGTCTATTTCTGCTGTGCCGGATGTATCGCATCGTTCGAAAAANNTCGAAAAAGATCCTCAGAAGTATCTGATGAAACTCGATGAGCAGTCATCCACAGATGAGAAAGCGGAAGAGCCTGAGAAGAAAATGGAGATGGATGAGCATCAACACAGCATGTAATGGGAGCTGATGCTGAAAGGAGAAATGACATGACTGAAAATAGAAACAATAATGATAGCCTGCTGGGATTTATACCTCGTAAGGGAAAAGGTCTGATTGTATTCATTGCGATTTTGATTGCGGTATTCTCCTTCGGCATGATAGTTTCAGGCGGCCGAGCCGGTGAATCGGCAGAGGCTGCCGACAATCATGATCACTCTCAGACCGAGACTAAAAAAGCTTCATCTGAGCCGAAAATCTGGACTTGCTCCATGCATCCCCAGATTAAGCTCTCAGAGCCGGGAAAATGCCCGATCTGTTTCATGGATTTAATTCCGCTTGAAACTGACGAAAGCGGTGATCTGGGACCTCGCCAGTTGAAAATGTCCGAGACTGCCAAGAAACTGGCTCGGATTCAGACTACACCTGTCAGGCGTGCCTTTGCCCAATCCGAAATCAGAATGAACGGCAGGATTGCATATGATGAAGCAGAGGTATCATATATAACCGCCTGGGTTCCCGGCAGGCTGGACAAGATGTTTGTCGATTTCACGGGCGAGACGGTTAAGAAAGGTGAACATATGGTACACATATATTCACCCGAACTGATAAGCGCCCAGGAGGAACTCCTGCAGGCCAAGCAGGCTGTCGAGAGACTCAACAACGGCAGTTCTGTTCTGAAATCGACTGCCAACCTTACGCTTAAGTCAGCACGCGAGAAGCTTCGTCTCTATGGTTTAACTGAGGACCAAATACAGGAGATCGAGGAATCAAAGATTGTTCTGGAACAGGTCAAATTAAAATCTCCGGTCAGTGGAGTGGTGGTTGAAAAGAGTGCCAAAGAGGGTATGTATGTCAAAACCGGTACTCAAATCTACACAATAGCAGACCTTTCCAATATCTGGGTACTCTTCGATGCTTATGAAACGGACTTGCCCTGGCTTAAGGTTGGTCAGGATGTGGTGTTCACGTCGCCATCCTTCCCCGGCAGGGAATTCCATGCCGAGATAACATTTATTGATCCGGTAATCGACCCCAAAAGCCGTACCGCCAGGATACGTGCTGAACTGGATAACCCGAATGGTATTCTTAAACCTGATATGTTTGTAAGCGGCACCGTTATGTCGGTATTGAATAAAGAAGGAAATGTGATCAATGGACGGTTGGCCGATTCGGAATCCGAGGCGCCCCTGGTAATACCTGCATCTGCGCCACTTCTGACAGGTAAACGCGCTGTTGTATATATAGAATTGAGCGAAGGTGAGAAACCGGTTTTTGAAGGGCGCCAGGTTGAACTGGGTCCGCGCGCCGGTGACCTATATGTCGTCAGGTCCGGCCTCTCAGAAGGAGATATGGTTGTAACCAACGGAGCCTTCAAAATCGATAGCGAGCTTCAGATACAGGCCAAGCC
>JAABVY010000062.1 GCA_011777135.1 Candidatus Zixiibacteriota bacterium
TTATCAGATCACTATCTCTTTCTCGCAGGAAACTCAGTCCGAGAGTCTTACCGATCAAAATACCGGGACTGCAAATGCTCAGTTGACGGGCGAGTTGAATCTGTTTGAAACCATCAGCGTGACCGAATCCATTGAGGGTGAATATGCCCGCATTATTTGCCGCTTCGACAGCCTGACCGGCACAATCGAAAGTATCGCTGATGGCGCATCCGCCAGCCTGGAGATATTTTCTGAAAAAGATCATGTCATTATTTATCAGGATGACAGCCTTGTTTCAGAATATACTCCCCAGGGTGGCCCCAACCGCGGTGCGGCTGATTTTTATGAGAAACTCCTGTTTATCGGCGAAGATATCGGCATGCTGGTATACCCGAGCGGTGAAATAATTAACATAACTGAAAATAAGAATCTATGGAATCTCTCGCGGGACCTGCTGGGTTTTCCGGGAGAGGGCTTCCTGGAAATCGTGTTCCCTGAAAACCGATCCCGGTGGGAGGAGACATTTGAAATCAGCACTCTCGGCGGCTTCGATCTGCAGGATAGTCCCGAACCATTGATAATACAATACCGCATAACTGAGGGCAGAAACAATGTAGAATTCGAGGGAGAGCTTTTTCTACGCCAATTCAATTCTGAGGCTAACGTGGCTGAACTGGAGAATGAACTTAACCTCACATTAAACAATTATCAGGTCAGCAAATCCGGGTCAGGTTCATTCTCGACGAATGCAGGAACTCTGGAACGGCTCGTATACAGCATCTCTCAGATCGGGGATATTATCCTGAAGGGTAAAAACAGCGAGGAATACAGTATCAGAATGCGCACCGACTTTGAAAGCAGGATAACCTATCAGCTTATTAGATAGTTATCTTATGGTCTCTTATAATTATTCTTGTAGTGGTCGGTTATTAGCTCCCAGGCCTCTTCGGCCGTTTCGGCAAACTTGAATAATTCAATGTCCTCGGGATCGATGGTACCTTCCTCCACCAGAGCTTCGAAATTGATTATGCCTTCCCAGAACTTCCTTCCGAAGAGAACAATCGGGATCGGCTTAACCACTTTGGTCTGGATCAGAGTCATCGCTTCGAAAAGCTCATCCAGAGTGCCATATCCACCGGGGAAAATAACCAGGGCACGGGCACGTTTCATGAAATGCATTTTTCGGATGGCGAAATAATGAAACCTGAAGCAGAATTCAGGAGTGATATAGGGATTTGGATATTGCTCCAGAGGGAGGGTAATATTGAGCCCGATCGAGACTGCGTTGACATCATGAGCGCCGCGGTTGGCCGCCTCCATCACACCCGGGCCGCCGCCGGTACATATCACATATTCCCTCAGCACAGGCGACTGCGCAGAACGTGAAACTATAGAAGCAAATTTGCGAGCCTCATCATAAAAGTGAGATTTTTTCAAGAGATTCTCGGCAATCCTGACCTGGCGAACAAAAGACTTGTTTTCAGGGCTCGCTTCCAGTCTGGCCTTTGCCTCCTGGAGATTTTTCTCGGCCTGATTTCGAGGCAGCAGACGGGTCCCGCCGAATACCACGATTATTGAGGCTACATTGTTCTTTTCAAGTATAAGCTCCGGTTTATAATATTCAAGCATAAGCCTCACCGACCGTAGCTCATCCCTGTTCATCAACTCAATATCTTCATATGCCAGAATATAAGCAGGTGCAGTGTCCCACCAGCGTTGATTTTTATCGTCCAGCTTCATCTGTTCTCCGCTTCAATTAAAAGTAAAATAAGTTAGAGGTTATTATTGGCCCAGGTTACAAGGCCCGGCTCGAACGGATTCAAAAGCAGTCTGTAATCAGGTAGAACCCTGACGGTAAAACCGTGATTGCCGCTGCCCTTGAAAGAGACACTGACGGAATATCTATGTGTCCCTGAATCAAAGTCCTCGATCGGATTCATGGAATACTTCTTGGCCTCCACCAGCTCTCCACTGGCATCCAGCCTGCCGATCAGGAGCTGAACATTCACATCAACCGGCTTTAATTCGCCCAGCATGACAACAGCCTGAACCTCGACCTCGTCGCCCACAGCGAGTGAATTGCTGACATTGTTACTCAACTCCAGTACTTTTATCTGATTCCACTTGCGGTCAATCTTCCTGTACCATATAGAAAGATCCTTGAGCTCCGCCATACCCCGATTCTCGAGAATCTTGCTCTGCCTGAAGGCAGGCAGATAGTATTTTTCTGCATACGTTTTTACCATACGGTTTGTATTGAAACGTGGACACAATCCCTGCATCGAGTCCTTCATCTTGGCAATCCATTTACGCGGCAGGCCATCGGCACCACGATCATAAAAGAGCCGCGAAACTTCCTTCTCGAGAAGATCATACAGCGCATTGGCCTCGACCTCATTCTGGTATTCCAGGTTGTCGTAGACCTCACCCATTCCGATGCTCCAGCCCGTCTCGCGTGAAAATCCCTCGACCCACCATCCATCCAGGGTGGATATATTGATGCCGCCGTTGAATACCACTTTCATACCGCTTGTTCCGGAGGCTTCCATCGGCCGTAAGGGATTATTCAACCAGACGTCCACACCCTGCACCAGATAACGGGCCAGATTGATGTCATAATTTTCCAGGAAGACTATATGTCTCCGGAGCTGCTCATCACGCGCCACATGCACTATCTGCTTTATTAATTCTTTGCCCTCATTATCCCTGGGATGCGCCTTGCCGGCAAATATTATCTGTATGGGACGGGCGCGATTGCATAGAATCTTCTTGAGCCTTTCGATATCTCTCAAAATCAACGTGCCGCGTTTATAGGCTGCAAACCTGCGGGCAAAGCCGATTGTAAGGATGTCGGGATTTAGAGCTTCAAGAGCGGCATCCAACTCAGAGGACAAAGCTCCCCGCCTCTCGAGTTGCTTTCTCAATGTTCTGCGGGCAAATGCTATCAGCCTCTCTCGCCTTCTTTCATGAGTTTGCCAGAGTTCCTCATCAGGAATCTGGTCAACTCTCTTCCAGACCGATTGATCAGCAGGTTTATTCACCCAGTTCGGTCCCAGGTATCGATCATAAAGGGTGGCCATCTCATGCGATATCCATGACCTCGTGTGCGCACCATTGGTGATATGCGAAATGGGTACTTCCTCGGCAGGAATATTTTTCCAGGCCAGCTGAAACATACGCCGTGAGATTATGCCATGCAGCTCCGAAACTCCATTGACAAAAGAGGCGCATTTGATCGCCAGAAGAGCCATATTGAAGGGTGCAATCTGCTGGGGGGCCTCGAGCCGGCCAAGTTCCAGGAATTCCCTGAAAGTCAGGTGCAGCCGGGGCACATAATTGGAAAAATATTTTTCGATCAAGTCCGGGAGAAATTCATCAATGCCCGCAGGCACCGGAGTGTGCGTCGTAAAAATATTCGACTGCCTGACCTTCAAATAAGCTTCATGAAAATCCAAGTTATCGGTCTCTATTGCCCGGGCGATTCGCTCCAGAGCAAGGAACGCGCTGTGGCCCTCATTCATGTGATAGACAATTGGCTGAATGCCAAGCGCCTCGAGCGCCCTGATGCCCCCGATTCCCAGAAGCAGCTCCTGCTGCATTCTGTTTTCCTTATCCCCACCGTACAGCTGATTAGTGATTTTACGGTCATGGAGATTATTCTCGCTGATATTGCTGTCCAGCATGAAGACAGATACCCTGCCCACCTTCACTTCCCATATCTGGGCGAAAACTTTGCGGCCCGGAAAATCCAGGCTTATCTTTATCGGCTTGCCCTCTTCATCCTGCATCAACTGAAGCGGCAGATTATAAAAATCGTTATTGGGATAGAATTCTTGCTGCCAGCCATCCTTATTGAGATACTGTTGAAAATATCCCTGTTGATAAAGAAGCCCGATTCCCACCAAGGGCAATCCCAGTTCGCTTGCCGACTTTATATGGTCGCCGGCCAGTATCCCCAAACCGCCGGAATATATCGGGAGACATTCTGTAAATCCGTATTCCATTGAGAAATAGGCGATCAGCGGTTTTGATTCCTTGAAATGATTTCTGGAAAACCAGGTGTCTTCTTTCAGATAACCGGATAGATTTTGATATACACGATCGAGCTGGGCGATATAGCCGTCATCTTTGGCCAGATTCTCCATCCTGTCCTGGCTGACTTCACCCAGAAGCGCTACAGGATTATGATGGCATTCATCCCATAAATCCCGGTCAAGTCTTTGAAACAACCGGATCGCATCGTCATTCCATGTCCACCAAAGATTATTGGCGATTTCTCTAAGTCTTGTCAGTTCCTCGGGGAGTTTCGGTGTTACCCTGAAAGATCTTAACGCCTTAACCATCTCATCTCCATTTTTAGTCCTATTCAATAAGAACGGCAAAAAAGCTCAAAATTTGAACAGAAATAACTAAATATTTGGGCCTTCTTTTTCGACCTCGGCCGGAACCTCGTCCGCGTATTCTTTAAAATTCTTTATGAATCGTTCGGCCAGATCCTTGGCCTTCTTGTCGTAATCATCGGGATTATCCCAGGTTTGTTTGGGATCCAGAATCTCCGAGGGAACACCACTGCACTCCTTGGGCACTTCAAAGCCGAAAACCGGATCCTTCTGATATTCCGCCGAATCGAGTTCCCCGCTTAACGCCGCTTTGAGGACAGCACGACTGTGCTTGATCTTCATCCTCTCGCCAACACCATACGGTCCTCCTGTCCAGCCGGTATTGACCAGCCAGATTTTGGCATTGTGCTTCTCAATCTTCTTGGCCAGGAGCGTAGCGTATTCGTATGGATGAAGAACCATAAAGGGAGCCCCGAAACAGGCCGAGAAGGTAGCTTTAGGTTCCTTTCCGAGGCCTTTCTCGGTTCCCCCGATTTTGGATGTATATCCGGAGATGAAATGATACATTGCCTGTTCGGGCGTGAGGCGTGCGATTGGAGGCATAATCCCGAAAGCATCGGTCGTGAGAAAGAATATATTCTCCGGATGACCGCCCATACCGTCACGAACCGCGCTTTCAATATGAGTTATCGGATACGAAGCCCGTGTATTTTCAGTCAATTCATCGCTGTCCAGATCGACTCTTCGGGTGTCGAAGTCAAGAGCCACATTTTCGAGAATCGTACCGAATTTCCTGGTAGTCTGGTGAATATCAGGTTCCGATTCGGCTGACAGCCCGATTACTTTGGCGTAACATCCACCCTCAAAATTGAAGACACCGTCATCACTCCAGCCATGTTCATCATCTCCGATCAGGCGCCTTTCCGGATCGGTCGAGAGAGTTGTCTTGCCAGTACCCGAAAGCCCGAAGAACAGGGCACTATCGCCATCCTTGCCTATATTGGCGGAGCAATGCATGGATAGCACATCGGCCTGGGGCAGAATGAAATTCAAGGCGGTGAAGACAGACTTCTTGATCTCGCCCGCATAATGTGAGCCCCCTATCAGAACCAGCTTCTGTCCCAGGTGCAGAATTATAAATGCTTCCGAATTAGTATTATCATATTGAGGGTTGGCATGCAGATGAGGAACATGCAGGATTGTGAATTCCGGCTTGAAATTCTCTTTCTCATCATCATTGAGACGAATAAACATATTTCGTACAAAGAGATTGTGCCAGGCGTCCTGGGTTATGACCCGCACTGCCATGCGATAGTTCTTGTCCGCGCCGGCATAAACATCCTGGACATATAGATCGCGGCCCTGAATATAGGCCAGGATCTTTCTGCGCAAAGATTCAAAGTCATTTTCATCAAATGCTTTGTTTACTTTGCCCCACCAGACTTTGTCCTCCGAGGTTTTTTCTCTTACGATGAACTTATCATTGGCCGCCCGGGCAGTGTAATAACCTGTCCTTACTACTAAAGGTCCAAGATGTGCGAGTATTCCTTCGCCCCTTTTTAAGGCGTGCTCATAAAGAGCGGGGGTGCTTAAATTACAATAGATGTTGCCTGTATTGTCTAATCCAATGTCACATAATTGACTTTCTACCTGTACATGCGCTTCAGCCATTCAGCCTCCCTGCTTCTAATGATTTCTCTGATTATCTAAATTGCTGTTCAATATAACATTCCCTAAGTCAATATGTTTCCGGCAAATAATATCGAAAGCATCCAGACATCCGACCTATGGGGAAGATCGATATCTGGTCTTAAAGCAATTTATTGAATTTATCGGCCGAAGCATGGTTAGTCTACAAAAAAATACCGCCCCAGAAAATGGGACGGTATTTATCCAGGTTGGGAGGACATTATGCGTTTGCTTCCAAGATTTTCTCCAAATATTCTCTCTCACCCAGAGCTCCAACAAAATCTATATTCTCGTTAATTACTACCTTGGGGACACTCATAACCTGATATTTCCTGGCCAGCTCAGGGAATTCCGAGACCTCAACCATATCCGCCTTAATCCTGCCGGAATACATGGCAAAATTCTGCGCGGTTTTCACTGCACCGGGACAATGCGGACAGGTAGGAGTAACAAAGACCTGAACATGTATATCCTTTTGTATCTTGTCCAGATCTTCCCTGATGATACCCGGCAGACCGATCTCACCTTTGGAGACATTATACATAGCGTTCAAAAGTGAATTGAACTCATATCCGGATGGCACACCGTAGAATCTGATTCCATAGTCTTTTTCACCCTCGATCACCAGAGCCGGCACCTTATCAATTGCGTATTTTTTGACCTGCTCTTCATCTTTATCATAATCATAGATAGTCAATTTGATTTTATCGGAAAGCTCTTTAACCTCTTCAAGAAGCTCCTGAGCTACTCCACAGGTTTCACAATCATTATCCTTCTTGAAATAGATGAATTTGACCTCGCCCGAATATTCCGCAAACTGTCTTTTCAGTATTTCAGCATCATTTTCCTGTATAAACTTCATTTCTAATTTCCTCCTAACACACTTATTTAATGGTTTAGATCGATAATCCCGTAAAATGATTCAAATAAAGTGACAATATTTCCCCTCTTTTTTAAAGCGATCGGAATTCAGTGACTATGATGAATTCTATCAAGGACTTTCTTCAGCCTGTCAGGATAGGT
This sequence comes from Candidatus Zixiibacteriota bacterium, assembly GCA_011777135.1. Taxonomy (GTDB): domain Bacteria; phylum Zixibacteria; class MSB-5A5; order JAABVY01; family JAABVY01; genus JAABVY01. Next base: position 7,032 of record JAABVY010000062.1, read on the forward strand.
AACCACAACCGGCTCGGGGATATCGTTTGATTCCACAATACCTGAAAGATTCAGTCCTTGGCCCTCCAGATCGAACATCCGGGCTCCGGTGGTTTCCGCAATCGCTTCAGCAGCAGCAAGATCCCAGACAGCATAGCTGCACAGCAGAGCGGCATAGGCGGCGTCTCTGGCCACCTGCAGGATATGATAGCAGGTTGAGCCAAAGGACCTCGATTTCATCTTCAACTGCACACCACAGCTATTGAAGAGATCTGAGGGAACACAAACAAAGCTTTCAGAGCGCACCTCCTCCTTTTCAGAAAGAGTATTCAAAAGATCTCCGTTTAAGTAAGCCTGATTATCGGAATTGTGGTAGAAATGCTGATCCACATATGGAAAATAGACCGAGGCCATATAAGGCCGGTAGTTTTTGTAAAGCCCGGCAGAAATGCCCCAAACCGGGAGGCCTTTGCTGTAGCTTGAAGTTCCATCGATCGGATCCACTATCCATAGAAATTCGGGATTGCCGCTGACAGGCTTCCCGGCGCTCTCTTCCCCCAAAAACTGGCTGCCCGATATCAATTGGGTCAATTCTTCATATAGAAATTTCTCAATGGCAAGATCGGCCTCGGTTATGATGCTATTGTCGTCTTTATAATCTATTGTCACCCGTCCAAAATAGTCCAGCGCGATTTTGCCCGCCTCTTTTACCAGCTTGTTTAGATCTTCCATCTGCATGTCTTAAATGCTTCCCTTTCTGATTAATATAATTTAATGCGCAATAATACATAAAACTGCCTGATATTCCAATTTCAAATAATTTACATGTCCTTATTTTTCTCTTTGCACAAAGATCAATAAAGTCTGCTATTATAATGAAGCATGATGATAATTCCAATTTAGTCTTTGTAAAAATGAACATGATCGCCTATAATATGTTCTTGGTAATATAAAAGATAAGGAGTTATGATGGCAGCTAAGAAAAAGGATTTGGAGCTACCGCCTGAAAAATTGCGCTGGAACTGTATGGAGGATGGTTTTTGTGTCGAATGTTCCGATCAGCTTGATTTTTCAGAGGAAATTATCGGGCAGCCCCGCGCGATCGAGGCAATTAAGGTCGGGCTGGATGTGACCAGCCTTGGCTACAATATATTCATCACAGGTCTGGCTGGTACAGGCCGCACCACTACAATCAGAAAACTCTTGCAGCAGCTTAAATCTGAGACCGAGGATGCCCCTCCGGACATACTATATGTTTACAATTTCGGCGATCCCGATCGCCCTAAAGTAATATATCTGCCTGCCGGGAAGGGCAAACGTTTCCGCTCAGACATGGAAACATTCATCAAAAACCTTTCGGAAAATCTGGTAAAACTTTTTGAAAGCGACGTCTATAAAAATAAGCGCAAGGATCTGATCCGTCGCTCACAGGAAAAACAGAAAGAGTTAATCGATAAATTCCAGGAGGAGCTCAAGAAAGAAAACTTCGCTCTTGTCCAGGTGCAGGTGGGACAGTTTCCGCGTCTGGACCTGCAACCCCTGTTCGACGGCAAACCGATATCTTTTGACGAACTTAATGTTCTTGTTCAGGAAGGTAAGATTCCGAAGGAAGTAGAGAAGCAGTTCATAGACAAATATCAGGAGCTCGAAGGCCGTCTCGATGAGGTCTTCAAACAAGGCCGGTCCATCTCCTCGGAGCTGGAGGAGAAGTTGAAAAAGCTCAATGATGCCACCGCCATGCCAATGATAGAATCGATGATCGAGGATATCAAGGAACGCTACGATTCATCCGATATCGATCAGCATCTCGATGATATAAAGCAACATGTGATAGATAATCTCGATTCATTCCTGAAAAAAGATAAAGGCCAGCAGGCGCAGCAGGTTATTCCAGGAATGCAGATTCCACAGCCCCAGCAGGATCCTTTCCTGCCCTACAGGGTCAATCTCCTGGTGGACAATTCCAAAACCAAGGGACGTCCGATCATTGAAGAGACAAACCCCACATTCAGAAACATCTTTGGCGTTATCGAGCGGGATGTTAACGGCCTCCGGGGTGGATCGCGCACAGATTTCACTAAAATTAAAGCCGGATCACTTCTGAAAGCTACCGGCGGATTCCTGGTGGTAAATGCTATGGACGTTCTTACCGAGCCGGGCGTATGGCAGAACCTGAAAAGGTCACTGAGAAATAATATTATAGAAGTGCAGAGCTACGATCCTTTCTACCTATTTTCATCATCCGGCCTGAAGCCCGAACATATAAAGGCCAATATCAAGATCGTTATGATCGGGGACTATTTTCTATACCACCTGCTCTCGCATCATGACGAAGATTTCAGAAAAATATTTAAGATCAAGGCCGAATTCGATACGGTAATGGATCGGGACGATGACACTCTGAATAAATATTGTGTGTTCATTAATAAGATTGTCACCAATGAGAACCTGGCGCATTTCGATGCCAGCGGTATGGCAGGGATTGCCGAGTTCGGGGTCCGGCTGGCAGGAAGGAAGAATAAGCTCTCCACACGTTTCAACGTAATCGCCGACCTCATTCGGGAATCCAGCTACCACGCCTCCAAAGATAAGACAGAAAAAGTCGATTACGACCATGTACAAAAGGCTATCAAGGGCTGGATCAGACGTGTGAACCTGCCCGAGGACAAGATTCAGGAATTGTACGATGAGGGCACCTTAATGGTGGATACTGAGGGCAGTGAGAGAGGACAGATTAACGGCCTGGCGGTCTACAGCCTGGGCGATTATGCCTTCGGAAGGCCGACCCGTATCACAGTCACAACCTCTCTTGGACGCAAAGGTGTGATCAATATCGAAAGAGAATCCGAGCTTTCCGGAAAGACCCATAATAAAGGTGTATTGATTCTGGAGGGCTTCCTCAGCAAGATGTTTGCCCAGGACAAACCAATCACAATGAATGCCTCGATTTGTTTCGAGCAGAGTTATTCCGGGGTGGATGGCGATTCGGCCTCATCGACCGAGATGTTCTGTCTTCTTTCTGCGCTTTCGGGAGCGCCCTTGAGACAGGATATGGCAGTTACCGGATCGATGAACCAGAACGGAGAGATTCAGCCTATCGGCGGAGTTAACGAAAAGATTGAGGGCTTCTTTAAGGTCTGCAAAAATAAGGGGCTGACCGGCAAACAGGGAGTTATTATCCCCCAAAAGAATGTCAACGATTTGATGCTGGATCATGATGTGGTGCAGGCTGTTGAAGATGGCAAGTTCCATGTATATGCCATCGAGACTATAGCGGAGGGAATTGAACTCTTGACAGGCAAGAAAGCCGGTGAGAGAAATGCCAAGGGTGAATTCCCGGAAGGTACAATTAATTACCTCGTCGACAAGCAGCTCGAAGAATACATGAATACCGCCAGGAAACTGGCGGGAGATGACAACTCTCTCTTGAAGCCAAAACCAAAAAAGCGGGGATCTGCCAAAAAAAAATCAAAGAAATGATATTGTCAGACTGAATTCTCTTTTGAGCTTGATTGGTAAAATAAATTCTCGATTATGGCCGTCCATTTATGGGCGGTCATTCTTCTTACAGTCTAAGTTTCCGCAGCCTTAAGGAATTACTGATAACGAATACCGAGGAGAAGGCCATCGCGGCTGAAGCCACCACAGGTGAAAGCAGGATTCCCGCTATCGGATAGAAGAGACCCGCCGCAAGCGGAATTGCGATGACATTATATCCAAAAGCCCAGACCAGATTCTGCTTGATCGTTTTCAATGTTGTTTCGGACAGCTTCAAGGCTTTTGTCACTCCATGCAGATTCTCACCGATCAAGGTGATATCCGAGAATGCCAGCGCTACGTCAGTACCGCTTCCAAGCGCAATTCCAATATCCGCCTCAGCCAGCGCAGGCGCGTCATTGACGCCATCCCCCACCATGGCCACTTTATTCCCGGCAGCTTTTAATGATTTAATATGATCAGATTTTTCATGGGGAAGCACTTCGGCCAGGACATTATCGATCCCCAGCTGGCTGGCAACAGACTCGGCGGCCGATTTATTATCACCGCTTAGAAGCCAAACGGAGCGTCCAGACTGCTTGAGTTCCTCAACCACCGCCTCGGCCTCGGGCTTGATCAGATCGGAGACATATATGAGTCCCTCGAGACTGAAATCGACTGCCAGAAGCAGTACCGTTTTGCCATTGGATCTCAGGCCTCCCGACTGCTCACTGCCGTTATTTAAACTCACTCCTTCATCTTTCATAAAGGCCAGATTGCCAAGATGTACGTGCGAACCGTCAATTTTGCCCCTCAAACCGCGTCCGGGAACAGCTTCAAAATCTCTTACCTCCAGTTCCTCCACACCCTTCTCGGTGGCATAGACTATTACCGCCTCTGAAAGCGGATGCTCGGAAGCCCTTTCGAGAGCCGAAGCGATGGAAAGAAGCTTTCTGGGATCGAAGTTCCCGAGATTTCTGAATTCGTCGACATGCGGACGGCCCTCACTCAGGGTCCCGGTTTTATCGAATACGACCATGTTGATCTTCTGCACTCGTTCCAGCACTTCTGCCGACTTGATCAAAATGCCTTCCCGGGCGCCGCGCGAGCTTCCCACCATGATCGCCGTAGGCGTAGCAAGACCAAGCGCGCAGGGGCAGGCGATTATCAAAACCGCAATGAATATCATCAGGGCAAAAGTGAGATTTGTCGCAGCCGGAAGAATCATCCAGAGCGCAAATGCCAGAGCAGCGATCGACATGACAACAGGAACGAAAACAGCAGCCACCCTGTCGGCCAGCCTTTGAATAGGGGCACGGCTCGAGATAATCTGTTTTACCGATTCCACAATTTTGCTGAGCACTGTATCATTTCCCACTGCCTGGGCCTCGAATTTGAATCGTCCGGATTTATTTATCGAACCGGCATAAACCCTGTCGCCGGGTTTTACTTCGCGCGGCAAAGGCTCTCCGGTCAGCATCGATTCATCGACCGAAGAAAATCCCTCCAGTACCACCCCGTCAACGGGAAGCTTGCTGCCCGGCTTGATAACTACTATATCGCTCTGCTCAACATCAGCCCGGTCCACCTGCCGTTCTTTGCCGTCCCGCTCAACCACTGCTGTTCTGCCTTCGAGTTTGATCAACTTCTCAATTTCCGCTGAGGTGACATTTTTAGCCCGGCTCTCGAGCAGGCGGCCGAAAAGAATAAGAGTTATGATGATAGCGGCAGTGTCGTAATAGACCGCTACATTCTGGTCAACACTCGACAAAAGTGATGGATAAAAAGTCGCGATTACACTGTATAAAAATGCTGCTGATGTGCCCACCGCCACAAGCGTATCCATACTGGCAGTGAAATTCTCGAGCGACTTCCAGAAGCCGACATAAAAACGCCGTCCGCAATAAAACTGCACAGGCAGGGCCAGGAAAAAGAGTATTACAAAAGTAGTCTGCTCTCCCAGAGGCTTTATACCGAACATTCCCAAATGTGAAAAGAAGAAAATCAAAGCTGTGAAAGGCAGGGCAATTTTAAAATTTCTCAAGAGGCGGGAATGATAGTCTTTCTTCAAATCCTCTTTTTCAATCTCATCTTCCTGCTGAGAGGCTGTATATCCCAATGATTCAATTCTTTTCAGAATCTGGCCGGTATCGATAACCTGTCCCATATACTCCACTCTGGCAGTCTGGTCCGCCAGATTAACATGGATATCCAACACCCCCTCCATACGGGAAACCTCATGTTCGATCTTTGAAACGCATGAGGCGCAATGCATCCCCTCGATCTGGATGTTAGCCCGGCTGGTCTTGACATTATAGTTGATATCATCCAGACGTTTCCGGATCGAATTCAGATCGGTTCTACCCGTCTCATACTGCACATTGACAGAACTCTCAGCCAGATTTGCATGCACAGCAGCGACCCCGTCAATATCTGATATCGTTTTTTCGATGAAATTGACGCAGCCCTGGCAGGTAATCTTGTCTACCGGGAAATCTACAGCTTTTATCTCTGCTGGTGTTTTTACCTTCATATTCCTGCTAATACAAAAACATCCCTTTAGCTCTAACCAAGCAATATTATACGGAATTTGTTCCAGAGAAATTAAGTGCTGACTGCCAATTATTAGATTCGGCACAGTTTGCTATAATCAGTAAGAAATTCTTGCCAAATAATCAAACGTTTTCCCTTATTTCTGCAGGTTTTATTATGACTCAAGTCGCGCCTTTCTTCGCCAGAAATGACTTTATTGCTAATCGATTGTGATGCATAGAATAAGATGTTCAGGTTGCCAAAATAATATCTCCCGAAATACGATTTTCGATTATTTTTCACTAATTTTCAAGCATAATATTGACAAAGTTAGTATAATCTTATAAAGTAAGAGCCATATGAAAATATCATCGAAAATAGAGGATTATCTGGAAACGATCTACCGCCTTTCCAAAGAGATGGATACGGTTGGGGTTACCGATGTCGCCAAGGCTCGGAATGTCTCGGTGCCGACCGCCCGCACAGCTGTTAACCGTCTGCAGGAGTATGGTTTCCTGCACCAGAAACATTACGGTAAAATAATTCTGCATGAGGCCGGAAAGAAGAAAGGCGAGGAAATTTTCAGGGTGCATAAAACCCTGCGGCGCTTTCTCAGGGATTTTTTGCTTGTGGATGAGGAAACGGCTGAAAAGGAAGCCTGCAAAATGGAACATGGCTTGAGCCATGAAACCCTGGAGCGGTTGCAGGTTTTTCTGAAAATACTGGAAGAAAGCGAAGTTTGCGAGAAAAGTTGTATGAGCAAGTATGAGGAATCTCTGAAGAATATGCATGCGGATGATTCCGGATTGGAGAATCAGAAAAAAGGCGATTCCTCATCTCAGCGGGAGTTAAAAACTATGACTTTACTGGATTTAAAGCCGGGAGAAACCGGCATAATATCGAAGATTGGCGGGTACGGTAAACTGCGTCATCGTATCCTGGATTTAGGTCTGCATGTGGGCGAGAGAATTGCCATGGTTAAAACGGCTCCTCTCAAGGATCCCATTGAGTTTTCATTGAATGGCAATCATATCAGCCTAAGGCGCACGGAGGCCGAGCTGATCCAGATCAAATCCAATGGCTAATAAAAAAATCCGAGTCGCCCTGGCGGGAAATCCCAATTCCGGCAAAACCTCTGTTTTCAATGCCCTCACCGGAGCACATCAGAAGGTAGGTAACTATCCGGGAGTAACGGTTGAAAAACGTGTCGGATTTACCAAATATAGGGGCTACGATATCGAATTTGTTGACCTCCCTGGAACTTACAGCCTGAATGCTTATTCCACCGACGAAAAAGTTGCCCGCGATTTTCTTATAGATTTTAAGCCGGATGTCGTTATCAACGTCATCGACAGCGGCAACCTTGAAAGAAATCTCTATCTCACCACCCAGCTCCTGGAACTGGAATGCGATATAGTTATCGATCTAAACATGTGGGATGAAGCCCAGAGAATGGGCATCCATATAAATACATCCAGGCTCTCGCGCCTTCTGGGAGCGCCGATAGTGACAACTATCGGACACCGCGGCAGCGGCACACAGGCTCTTCTGAGAGCTACTATAGATCTCGTCGAAAATCGGCACACAGATCATCGCCATGCCCCGGTTACTTATGGTTCACATATCGAGGACCTCGTCGTTGACCTGACCCGTAATATTGAAAAATGCAAGAGCTGTGAGTTGTGTCCTAGCAGGCGCTGGCTGGCGGTGAAGTTATTGGAAGGTGATATCCAGACAGAATCAAAATTCATAAGAGATACAAACGAGCTGGATAAACTGCAGAAGAGCATCCGCAAGAAGGTCCGTCACGTCAAGCGGGCAACAGGAGAGGACCCGGAGGTTATCCTGACCGATGGACGTTACGGCTATATCTCCGGAATCATGAAGGAAGTGGTGACTCATAAAATCGGTGACCGCATGAGGCAATCCCGACAGATTGATGCAATTCTCACTCATCGTTTCCTCGGTTATCCCATCTTTCTCTTTCTCATATGGCTGATTTTCCAGGCTACATTCGTTATAGGAAATTATCCCATGGAATGGATAGAATCCGGAGTCTCCGTCTTGGGAAATACAATCGATAATATCATTCCTGATGGTTTCATGAATGCTCTAATAGTCGATGGCGTCATTGCCGGATGCGGATCTGTTCTGGTCTTTCTTCCCAATATTATGATTCTGTTTCTGGGCATAGCCGCTCTGGAAGATTCGGGTTATATGGCCAGGGCGGCATTCTTGATGGACCGGCTGATGCATGCATTGGGCCTTCATGGCAAGTCCTTTATTCCCATGATAATGGGCTTCGGCTGTAATGTCCCTGCTATTATGGCCACCCGTACGCTTGAATCCGAGCGCGACCGGATTATGACAATCCTCCTGATACCGCTGATGTCATGCAGTGCGCGGCTGGCGGTTTATGTCCTTTTTGCCGGTGCTTTCTTCGGCGCCATGGCCGGGAATGTCATCTTTGCCATCTATCTCCTGGGCATCGCCGCAGCCGTCGGAATCGCCCAGATTCTGCGCAGGACTTTGTTCAGACAGGAAGTTGCGCCATTTGTAATGGAGCTGCCGCCTTACAGGATACCGACTATCAAAAGCATCTTCATGCATATGTGGGAGAGGGCCTCCATATATCTAAGAAAAATAGGTGGGATCATTCTGGTTGCCTCGGTGATTATCTGGCTTCTGGGATATTTTCCAAAGCCTGAAGATTATTCGCAGAACTATGGCCGCCAGATTGAAAATCTGCAAACGCAATTTGAAACGGAAGCCGTTTCAGAACAAGAACAGCAGCAAATCGGGCGTGAAATCAACGCCCTGCAGGCGAGTAAGTCCTCAGAGGAGGTTCGGCATTCTTTCATCGGCCGGATCGGCCAAGGCATTGAACCGGCCATTGAGCCGCTGGGTTTTGACTGGAGGCTGGGAGTGTCACTCATTACCGGCTTCGTGGCCAAGGAAATAGTGATATCCACTCTCGGTGTCCTGTATCAGATCGGAGAAGACGAAAGTAATGAATCGGTCGGACTGACCGCTGTGCTCAGAGATCCCCAAAATAATATCACTCCCCTCACCAGTCTGGCATTTATGGTCTTCGTGCTTCTATATACTCCCTGTATCGGAACAATTCTGGCCATCAAGCGCGAGGCAGGGCTTAAAATCATGCTTCTGTCGGTGGCATACCAGTTGATTTTAGCCTGGTCAATGGCATTTGTCGTCTACCAGGGCGGCAAGTTATTGGGTTTCAACTGATAATATCACTCTGCAACTTCGATAAGAAACAGCCTTGACTTGACTTAAATCAAAGCTAATAATCCATACTCATTTTATCGTATATCCATGAAGGATGCAAGAGCCATGGGAAAAAACGGCATTGTGGTTGATACAAATACACTAACTGGTGCAAAAAAACGTCAGTATAAGAGAAAACCCAAACCGACATTCGACTCCCAGAAGTATCGCGGCTGGATTCAGCTGTTCTGGTTCGGAGTTACAATCTGGATTGGGCTGCAATTCTATTTCTTCGTCTATTACTATCTGGCCGGCGAAAAAGGAATCTATCTTCCGCGGCCCCCCGGAGTGGAAGGATTTCTTCCAATATCCTCACTAATTTCCCTGCGATCTGCTATCGAAACCGGTCAATTATCATGGGTCCATCCGGCCGGACTGGCGCTGCTTGTGATCTTCATAGTGGCTTCGTTTTTCCTGCGTAAGTCATTCTGCGCTTTTATTTGTCCTGTAGGCACTGTTTCAGAATCTCTGGGATCGGTGGGTAGAATGATCTTCAAAAAGAGACTGAAACTTCCCGCTTTTCTTGACTATCCCTTGAGATCATTGAAGTACCTGCTGCTGGTATTTTTCCTGTACGCCGTTTTCTACCAGATGTCCAGCGCCGATATACAGACATTTTTGAACAGCCCATATAACAAAGTTGCCGATGTGAAAATGCTGCTGTTTTTCACGCGCGTGAGTGAAGTTACTTTCTGGGTGTTGATGGTACTGGTTGTTCTCTCTGTCATTTATGAAGGCGCATGGTGCCGTTATCTCTGTCCTTATGGCGCACTGCTGGGATTTATCGGCTTATTCTCACCTGCTAAAATCATGCGCAATTCAAAGACATGCATTGACTGTTTTAAATGTTCTAAAGTCTGTCCCTCAAGAATAAAGGTGCACAAAATGAAAGCCGTGCATTCGGATGAATGTTTCGGGTGTATGGCATGTGTTGACGCCTGCCCGGTGCAGGACACCCTGGACATGAAACTCCCGGGAGGCAGAAAGATAAGCCCCAGAGCATACCTGATCGCCGCATTCATGGCATTCTTAATACCGATCCTGGCTTTCAAAGTGGCCGGGTACTGGAACAATAATATAACCAATGCGGAATATAAAGAACATATCGAAAACATAGACAGTCCACTTTACCATCACAATCGCGGCCAGGTAATGACCAAGGAAAAACTCGAGCAAATGAGCCGTGACTCAGATTAGCCGTATGCCGTTTTTATCCATGTGCAGAAAACCGATCTCTGGCCGATAATCATTAATGTAAAAGTATCGGGGGAACATAGAATATATTTCGGGGAGCTATTGTGCATAGTAACGAATTCATGAAGGAAAAAATCGACAGCTCTGAAATCCAGGATGTTGTCCGGGAAATGGTTATTGAATCAGAGCGCAAGTATCAGACGCTGATTGAAAACAGCCTGGTCGGTATTATCATTTATTCAGATGATCACATCGTTTATGCCAATCCCCGATTCAATGAGATATTCGGGTATGATTCCGATGAATATCAAAACATACCGATTTGGGAGTTTGTGCATCCGGATTATCGCGAGATTGCAAGGGAACGCGCATACCAGAGAATATCCGGCAAGGAGATTGTGCCTCAATATGAATTAAAAGCTATGAGAAAAGACGGCACCGTTGTGGATATTATGCTTAAATCCGCACGCATGACCTACAACGGTAAACCCGCCCTTATCGTCAATATGGTGGACATAACCGAGCTGAAGAATGCACAGCGTGAAATCAGAGAATTGTCTACAATAGTCCAGTCAGCACTGATTCCAATTCTCAAACTGGATGAGCATGGAAAGGTATTGTATGTAAACAAAAGTGCTGAGCAATTATTTGGTATCGAATTGGAAAAAATGAGAGGCAAGAATCTGGCTGCTCTAATCACCGGTGTGGATCCCGAGGAGATGCAGGAGCATGTCATCCGTCAGACAAGAAGAGGGGGTTTCGATTCCATGATTATTTGTAGAAAGGCGGATGGCGCCCCGATCAAGATCCGTCTTACCACTGCCCCCTTGGTAAACGATAAAAATAAAATGACGGCGATCGCATGTTTTCTGGTCGATCCCCGAATTGAAAAAGCTGAAGAAAACTCCCTCAATGCGGAAGAATCCGCTACTGTAAAAATCAATATTTCTCGATAAATTAATAGATTCCGGCGCGAACAATCTTCTGTTTCCTGCATTTAATTATTTTGAACATGGAAAGGAATGATTAATTGAAAACGGTACTTATAATCCTATTGGTGGTAGCGATCCTGATTCTGATGCGCAGGTCCAAAGGCGGCTGATGTTAAACTTTATGGCCCGTGCGGCTATCGAAGGTAATATACCTCCCGCAATTATATAAAAGGTCTTTTCACTCCCATAAAAAAAACTTGCCCAATTCCTACAATATTACTAAAATCAATCTTAAATCCTGAGCATATAAATGGACAACAGTATAGCTTTGTAGAAAGGATTTGCCTTTATGCCGAAGTTAGTCCGTGAACGCTGGGGAACGAAGCTGGGAGTGATCCTGGCGGTTTCCGGATCGGCGGTCGGCCTCGGAAACTTTTTGCGCTTTCCAACTGAGGCCGGCAAGTTCGGAGCGGGCGCCTTTATGATCCCCTATCTGGTGGCGCTGATTGTGGTTGGGATACCGCTTGTATGGGTGGAATGGACTCTGGGACGTTATGGCGGGCAATTCGGTCATTCGTCCGGACCGGGGATCTTTCAAGCCCTAAGACCTAAGGGCAGGATTCTTAAATATGTGGGTGTCATGGCGGTTTTCGGGCCGCTGGCTATTTTCTCTTATTACTGCTATATCGAATCATGGACACTAGGCTACAGCATCTTTTCAATAATCGGCAAAATGCCCGAGGTGGCCAGCGCGGCGGAAGCCGATAAGATGACCAACTTCTGGATGCAATACCTTGGAGTTGAGGAAGGAGGGTCCTTTGTTACAACCTATATATTATTCCTGATAACCTTTGTCGTAAATATTGTAGTAATCTACTTCGGTTTGAGGGGCGGAATTGAGAAAGTTTGCAATTTCGCTCTACCAACCCTTCTGGTATTGGGAATAATACTGGCTGTACGGGTACTCACTCTTCCGCCGGGTGAGGAGCCTTCAGCCAATGCCGTAAATGGCCTGGGATATTTATGGAACCAGGACTTCTCAAAGTTGAAGGATCCGCAAATCTGGCTTGCGGCTGCGGGGCAGGTCTTCTTTACCCTCTCGGTCGGCATGGGTGTAATTCTAACTTATTCCAGTTATCTGAGGCAAAGAGATGATGTCGCCCTTTCCGGATTGACCTCGGCCACCGCCAATGAATTTGCAGAAGTTGTGCTCGCAGGTTCGATTATTATCCCCGCTGCCTTTATATTTTTCGGTCCCAATCCGGCAGCAGTACAGGAAATAGCATCTTCAGGTTCATTCTCGCTTGGATTCGTAACCATGCCCCTGATTTTCCAGCAGATTCCGGCCGGAGCGGTCTTCGGGTTTATCTGGTTCTTTATGCTCTTCCTGGCCGGAGTGACATCATCTATATCTATCGT
>JAABVY010000092.1:0-11058 GCA_011777135.1 Candidatus Zixiibacteriota bacterium
ATCTATTTTCCACTTGAGAGAAAAGCGGGCCCCCGCTATTTTAATTAAATGCACAACCATTACTTATAAATCACAAGAATCCAAAACTGATTGAATCTACCAAGGACATGTTGGACACATATCGGCAAAATAATAGGAGGTCGACCATGGTCGACCTCCTGTAAGTCAGTTATATTAGAAAAGTCTATTTTAGATCGAAGCGATCGAGGTTCATAACCTTATCCCAGGCTGCTACAAAGTCATGTACAAACTTTTCTTCAGCATCTTCACATGCATAAACTTCTGCAATTGCTCTAAGCTGGGAATTTGAGCCAAAGCTGAGATCGACGCGGGTCCCGGTCCATTTAGGTTTACCAGTCGCACTGTCACGGCCTTCGAACACCTCTTCGTCTTTCGAGCTTGCCTTCCACTCTGTGTTCATATCGAGCAGATTGACAAAAAAGTCATTCGTTAGCTTCTCCGGACGGGTTGTGAAGACTCCGTGTTTGATCTGCCCAAAGTTTGCATTCAGTGCACGCATACCGCCGATAAGTACTGTCATCTCAGGAGCTGTGAGTGTCAGCAGCTGCGCCCGATCAAGCAGCAACTCCTCCGGCAGTACTGCGAATTTAGCTTTCTGGTAGTTACGGAACCCGTCTGCGACCGGTTCGAGTACGGTGAATGATTCGACATCGGTTTGCTCCTCGGTGGCGTCCATACGTCCCGGTGTAAATGGGACCTTCACATCGTAACCTGCATCCTTCGCAGCCTTCTCAACACCCGCGCAACCAGCTAAAACAATCAGGTCAGCCAGGGAAGCCCTCTTTCCGCCAGACTGAGCACTGTTAAACTCCTTCTGAATATCTTTCAGCACTTTCAATACTTTCGTTAGTTGCTTCGGTTGGTTTACTTCCCAGTCCTTCTGGGGTGCAAGACGAATGCGCGCGCCATTCGCTCCGCCCCGCATGTCGGAACCACGGAAGGTCGATGCTGAAGCCCAAGCTGTCGAGACCAGCTCAGGTATAGACAGTCCGGAAGCAAGGACTTTGGCTTTGAGATCGGCAATATCCTGATCATCAATCAATTCATGATCCACGGGAGGAATTGGATCTTGCCAGATAAGATCCTCTTCGGGTACTTCCGGGCCAAAATAGCGTGAACGGGGACCCATGTCGCGATGAGTCAGCTTGAACCATGCCCGGGCGAAGGCATCCGCAAATTCTTCAGGATTCTCCAGGTAACGCCGCGCAATCGGCTCGTAGATAGGGTCAAACTTAAGCGAGAGATCCGCAGTGGTCATCATGGGGCGATGCTTCTTTGACGGGTCGTGTGCGTCAACCACCATGTCCTCTTCGGCCACATCCTTGGCCAGCCATTGATTGGCACCAGCCGGGCTTTTGACCAACTCCCAGTCATACTTGAACAGCATCTTCAGATAGCCCATATCCCATTTGGTCGGGTTCGGCTTCCAGGCGCCCTCGATGCCGCTGGTGATTGTATCACCGCCTTTGCCGCTGCCATGTCTGCTCTTCCAGCCCAGGCCCTGCTCTTCGATGGGGGCCGCCTCAGGTTCCGGACCGACAAGCGCCGCATCGCCCGCGCCATGACACTTGCCGAATGTGTGCCCTCCAGCAACCAACGCCACGGTTTCCTCGTCGTTCATCGCCATTCGCCCAAAGGTCTCTCGAACGTCGCGGCCGGACGCAACCGGGTCCGGATTTCCATCCGGGCCTTCCGGATTCACATAAATCAGACCCATCTGCACAGCCGCCAGGGGGTTTTCCAGTTCCCGGTCGCCGGAATAACGGCTCTTGGGCTTGTCGCTCGTAGCCAGCCATTCCTCTTCGGCACCCCAGTAAATATCCTCTTCCGGCTCCCAGATATCCGGTCGTCCGCCGGCGAAACCGAAGGTCTCGAATCCCATCGACTCCAAAGCGACATTTCCGGCCAGGATCATGAGATCGGCCCAGGATATCCTTTTGCCGTATTTCTTTTTAATCGGCCAGAGTAGCCGGCGTGCCTTATCGAGATTCACATTGTCAGGCCAGCTGTTGAGAGGTGCAAAGCGCTGGTTTCCGGTTCCCCCTCCTCCGCGGCCATCGCCCATGCGGTAGGTGCCCGCGCTGTGCCATGCCATCCGAATGAAAAGTCCGCCATAGTGACCGTAGTCAGCCGGCCACCAGTCTTGCGAGTCGGTCATCAGGGCATAGAGGTCCTTCTTCAGAGCATCATAGTCGAGTTTCTTGAATTCCTCAGCATAGTTGAAATCTTCACCCATAGGATTGGATTTGGCAGAATGCTGGTGCAGGATTTTCAAGTTCAACTGGTTCGGCCACCAGTCCCGGTTCGAAGTTCCAGACATCCGCCTGTTTGCTCCACCAACTATCGAGGATTTGTTTTCACTACTTACATTCTCATCTGCCATAATGTCTCCTTATAATGATTTAAGTTATAAATATTAGATATCCTTTTTACTGCAACTGGAACATATGCCATCGATTACGACATGTTTGAGATCTATTTCACCCCAGCGAGATATGGATTTCGGAGGTTTCATCCGGTCAAAATAGGGCCAATAGAAATCTTCTATTTTACCACATTGTGTACAAACAAGATGATGATGAATTGATAAGTTGTGATCAAAACGGGTTGCATTATCGATATGGTGAACTTTTCTGATCAGGCCATATTCTTCAAAAGTCCCGATTGTCCGGTAAACAGTATCCAGAGAGATTGTACTCAGATGTTTACGTACCTGATTAAAAATGTCTTCAGTTGTGGGGTGATTGGGATTTTGAATCAGCATTCGAAATATCTCAGTCCTTTGATGAGTAATCCTTAATCCTTTGGATTTGCAGACCTTTTCAAAGCTGTCCATCAATTCTGCAACATGATCGCTTGCTTTTTTCATGAATGCTGTAACATTCCTATTGTAGAATTGTTCCTATTTAGGAATATTTATAAGTGAATTTTATTTCAAATTGTGAAATTGTGGATATCCTCATATACATCCTCATAACATAAAAAGGGGAAGCACCGAACGCTGTATTGCCCGTAATCTATTGCTATTATTAAGGATTAGTATCTGACGTTTTCTCCAGATTTATCGGAATCCGGGGATACTAATTGTGACGGTGCGGTGAATATTTCTGATGCGGTCTGGATCATAAACTACGTATTCATCGGCGGAAGTGGGCCCTGTGACACTAATGGTGATGAAATCCCGGATTGCTAATATAAGGAGTATTAATGACCTTATCAAATCCTGAGGATTCGCTAAGCCGATTTTTTAATCCAGAATCGGAGAATAGAAAATGCCCGATTCTTATGTCTGCGCACAAGTACCGGGCATCTGTCTTACTATTGGGGAGGATGGATAAGTTATGAAATCTGTCAGGTCAGCTTCTGCTGTTTCACAGGTTTCTGTGAGTCTGCTTTTTAAGCCTTGCATTCCGCTTGGCAAAGTAGAGCAAACCCAGTATGACCGCAACCACGATCAGAATAATTGTTGTAGACATTGGAAACTCCTTACTATTGGTTATCTACACTACAGTTGAAAGCGTTTTATACATAATGATCAGCGCGGGCCCGACCAGAATTACCAGGAGCTCGGGAAAAATCAGAAGAACCAGCGGAAATACCAGCTTCACCGAGGTCTTGTTTGCCCTTTCCTCGGCATTCTGCCTGCGCTTGAATCTCATCGAATCGGCCAGGACTCTCAGTGATTCGGCAATGCTTGTTCCCAGCTTTTCGGCCTGAATCAGGGTGATTGCCAGAGACCTGATTTCCTCCACTCCGGTCCTGTCGGCCAGATTCCTGAAGGCATCCTGCTTGGAGCCGCCGATCAAAAATTCCTGAGTCAGAAGGTGCAGCTCCTCATATAGAGGATTCTTGCTGCCGCGATTTTCGTTCACTATTCTGTGAATTGCTGCCGTGAAACTCAGTCCCGCTTCCGCACAAACGACCATGAGATCCAGGGCATTGGGAATCGCCCTTCTGATTTCCTCTCTGCGCTTAACAATCTTGTGCATGACCCAGGCTTTGGGAATAACCGCACCCACGACTGCACCCACAAAAACCATAGCGGTCATCTCCGCAGAATTGAGGTACAGTTTGAAGCCGAGCACTACCGCTGCCGCTGTAAAAAGCACAGTCGACAACAGCCTCCAGCCGTAATAATTCGATACGCTCTGGGGCTTTCTGTATCCAGCCTTGGCCAGCCATGATTTGAGATAGGATGACTGGTTATTAGCCTCGCCCCAGAGAGAGAGACCTTTTTTGCGTGCGGCATTTGACCTCCTTTTTAAAGACGTCTCATTGCTCTGCAGCTCACCCAGCCTGCGCCTGAGCGGATTTTTGGCCTTGGAGTACATATAAAGCAATGTAAATGCCAGCAGGAAGCCGGATACAAATACAAAAGCGATTATTAAATATATATCCATTACATCCACCTATAGCCTGATGTTGACAATTTTTCTTATTACAAAAATCCCTATTATCTGCATGAGGATGGCTGCGATAAGAAGATAATTTCCTATCTTCTCTTTGATAAGCACCATCACGTAATCAGGATTAAGCAGATAAATGGCTATGGCCATTATTATCGGCAGAAGAATCAGGACCATTCCCGAGAACCTGCCATGCACCGTCTTGGTTTTCACTTCCCTTTTCAATCTCAGCCGGTCCCTGATAGTCTTGGCGGTTTTATTCAGAACCTCCGCCAGGTTGCCGCCGGTTTTCTTATGAATAAGCAGGGCGGTCAGGAATATTTCCAGGTCATCGCTTGGCACCCGCATCTTAAGATTGTTGAGAGCCTCGGAAAGCTCAATGCCCAGGTTCTGTTCCTCGTACGTAATGGCCATCTCAAGTCCCAGAGGATCAGGAATTTCCTGCACCACCATCCTCAATGAAGAGTCAAAAGAAAATCCTGCCTTCAAGGCATTGACGATCATATCCAGAGCCTCGGGCAGCTGGCCCTCAAATTCCTCCAGCCTTTTCCGTTTTTTCATGACCAGGAAGAGGTAGGGTATCGCTATTCCCGCAATTCCCATGGCAACTGAGATCAGCATATCGTGAAGCAGATGATATCCCAGTAACATGAACAAAGCGCCAAGAGAGAACATACTTAAAACCAGTGTACCCAGATTTACAGAGACTCCTGCCTGTGTAATCAGAATCTGCAAATTCCTGGAGAATCTCAATTTCATCAGGAAATTGTGCAGCAATGGAATATTGCTGAGCTTATTATCCTTTATAAGCGAGTGCAGGAATTCATCCTGAATTTCGCCCCCGGCTGCAATTCCATTCAGACGCATCTTCATGCGCCTGCTTTCGCTGCTCATTCTATTCTTGAGGAACAGAAAAAGCCCGAAAGTAATGAAAAATACGGCCGCAAAAACCAGAATTGCTATCTTGAGTATCATAGATATATGCTCCTACAAATTAAATACATCTGCCTGAAGCTTAACACCGGATGTAATGATGCGCTCCAGCGAGCTCGGACGGATTCCTGTCGCTCTATACTGGCCTAGTACTTCACCCTCCTCGCCAACTCCGGTTCTATCATATTTAAATATCTCCTGCATCGTAATGGTGTCGTTTTCCATCCCGACTATCTCGGAAATACTAGAAATCTTGCGGGATCCATCACTGAAGCGATTAATCTGTATTACGATGTCGATGGCGGAGCTTATCAACTGTCGGATAGCTTTTTCTCGAATCTCTATTCCAGCAAGAAGCATCAGTGTTTCCAACCTGAGCAAAACATCCCTGGAACTGTTGGCGTGAATTGTCGTCAGTGATCCGTCATGACCTGTGTTCATGGCCTGCAACATATCATAGATTTCGGCTCCCCTGACCTCACCGATAATTATTCGGTTGGGTCTCATCCTGAGAGCATTTCGAACCAGATCTCTCTGCTCGACCGTGCCCTTTCCTTCGATATTGGGCGGCCTCGTCTCAAGTCTGATCACATGGGGCTGCTGCAGCTTCAGCTCGGCCGAGTCCTCAATTGTGATAATTCTCTCCTCGGTTGGAATGTATCCCGAGAGAATATTCAGAAGCGTTGTTTTACCTGCACCGGTTCCGCCAGAAATAATTACGTTCAATCGGCTTTTTACAGCCCCCTGCAGAAATTGCACCATGGGCATGGAGACAGAATTATTTTTCAGGAGATCGTTCATGCTCAAAACATCCGACCTGAATTTTCTTATCGAGAGCATTGGACCATCGATCGCTATGGGCGGAATCACGGCATTGACACGCGAACCGTCTGGCAGACGGGCGTCAGCCATGGGAGAAGATTCATCGACCCTGCGCCCGACTTTGGATAGTATTCTGTCAATTATGAGCATAAGATGACTGTCACTTTTGAACCTGGTGTCCGTAATCATCAGCTTGCCGTTTTTCTCGATATATACCTGACCGTAAGTATTGACCAGAATATCAGATATGTCCTGGTCATGGGTATATCTTTCAATCGGCCCCAGTCCAAGGGTCTCGTTCTGGATTTCATTAATCAGCCGCTCTTTATTTTCCTGGCTCAGGAAGATATTTTCTTCAGCAACCAGGATTTCAGTGATCTCTCGGATCTGAGCACGCAGGAGTGCCTGGTCCAGATTGGCCAGGGCGGCCAGATTGAGCCTGTCAACCAGCTTCTGGTGAAGGCGGGTTTTTAATTCCTCAAAGCTGTCTCGCCTTTGCTGAGGGGTCTCTGAATCTGCATTCTGAAAAGGCTGGCTGGCCTGAATTCTTTCTCCCTCTGGATTCTTTCTAAAATTCATAACTTATATCCCAATCTAAAATTAACTGCTTCTTCTGGTTTTATTGCTAAAGTCTCCATTGGTCATCACCTTGGCAAGCTTGAATATACTCTTGCCCACGTTTGTCAGTCGCTTTTCTCCTACCAGGGGCAATCCGGCATCGATGGCGTCGATCGAAGCCCGGTAATTATTTGGTATTGACCAGAAAACGGGGAAATCGAGTATTTTTTCAATTTCCTCAACCTTGATCTTGTCCCTCTTGTTGAAACGGTTTATGACTATCTTGATCTTATTCTCGTCATAACCGAGATTCCTCAGATAATCCAGGGTCTTGCGGGTCGCGCGTATGGCCGGAATGCTGGAGACAGAAACTAGAAAGATATAATCGGATTGAGCAAAGACCTCCAGATTCTTTGAATCAAATGTATGCGATGTATCGATCAGCACATATGGATACATCGATTTGAGATGGTCCAGTATCTGGCCGATGTGTGCGGCGCTTATACCATTTGAATCCGCCGGATTTGTCGGTTCGGCGAGAATGGAAATACCGAGTTTGTGATGTGTCATGCAGCTTTGTAATTTCGTGCCATCGACCTGACCCATGTCATCACAGGCGTCGAATATATTATATTGAGGCGTGAGATCGAGGAAACTGGTCACATCGCCCAGCTGCAAATCGAGATCGAAGATGGCCGCTTTCTGTTTTGAGATTTTTGCCAATGCGCCTGCTATGTTAACCGCCAGGGTGGTAACACCAAGACCGCCTTTTTTGCTGAAGACACTGATGACTCTGCTCTTGGGTGGGGCAACCTGAGCCAAACGCTGTTTTTTCAATACAATTCGTTCCACAGCATCTTTGAACTCATCGATCTTAAGAGGCTTACTGAAGAATTCCTGGGCACCGGAACGGAGAGCTCTTAATATTAATTGCGGTTCCTGCATTTCAGAGCTGACAAAGATCGCCGTATCTGGATAATCGATACTCATTTTGCTTGAGACAGCAAAGATATTCTCGACATCGCTGGATTTATGCAGGTCGATCAGGACGATATCGGGATTGAGAGATTCCATGTTTTCGTAGCAGGTTCCGATATCCCCGACCTCAGATATAAGCCTGATTTCCTCGATTTCGTCAATGTGATCCTTGATCACTTTGTGTAAGGAATCATCGGCCTGAACCATTATTATAGTTAACTGATCATTCACTTTGTCCTCCGATATTTTATTCCACCAGAACCGATTTGAATAAAAATCCGTCCTCGCAGTCTTCGCACACATCCCCGTCGCTTGCTCGTTTAATAAAACGAGCGGTAACATCGCTGCCGTTATGGGTTTCGATGAAAGCCGCAATAATTTTGACAACAACCAGATAGTCCCTGCCATTGGAATCGGTCTGCACGCCCTGTGTTGGATCGAATGCACAGACCTTAATGATTCGGGGACTGGTCGGATAAGCTGAATTGATCACTGATCCGGTGATCGGGTCCCACTCGGCGGTGGGATCCAGGGCAACCAGATCTCCAACTCCCTGGGCTGTCGGTCCCACCATATTCCCGGGCTCAATCTGGAGATAATCGCCGACTGAGATCGAGAACGGCTCACACTCTGCAATCCATTGCCTGTAGGCATCCGCTCCTGTTATCACGGGATCGCCGGTATTGAGGGCGCCGAAGTCAACAGCATAATACCATCCCGTCCTGGGAGACTTATTCGAGTTTCTCAGTTTCAAAGTTACCTGGACACCAACATCCTCGGGCACCTTATAACCGGTTATATCAGGGTCATAATATTCGCCTACATCATAGGTACTATCTATATCGGCATCATCCCACTTGTCAGGGAAGCACCAGGGTTTAAGGCAATCGGTACCCCCGACCGGGAAGACCCGGGCTGTGGCTTTAGCGCGCATTTCACCCAGATTGTCGAATAATGGATCCAGAATCTTCAAAAAGTAGAGCCTGACCGGATCATTGGTAGCCTTCGTTCTATTGGTGTAAACCATTATCCTGTCTTCATCCGGAAAGGTCACGTCGACCGGAGTAATAATTACATTCTGCATCGAGTCCTGGATAGCATAATTAAAGCCGGCGACCGTTATCGCTTCCTGAGTGGCAATATCCTGATTGCCCGCGCTCAGATAATAGGCAGTTGCCCCTGCAATCGCGGCTGCATCCGCGGCATTCTGAAGCTGTGTCTTGGCCAGGAGTATAAGTGAGACATCGATTGCCAGAACCGAGAAGGCAAAGATCATGACAATGGAAACTGCGACCATTATCAAGCTCGCACCTCTATTATTGTTTACTTTAGAGATCATAATAATCACTACCTCACTCGACCGGCTTCTCCGTATTTTCAGCCGATGAATCCGACATTACTTCGGTTCCAGCATCAGGCTGGATTTTCGGAGAAGAGCTTTCCTGGGATGAGTTTTTTTGAAGATTCTTTTTACTCTGTTTCTTCGGCTCATCAAGCTTTTTATCTTCCTTCTCAAATGGCAATGGCGGAATTATCTCATCTTCCACAGACTCGATGATTCTGGGAGAAACGATAATCAGCAGTTCCGTCTCAACTTTCGAAGTCTCTTTATGACTGAAGAAGAAACCCAGAATCGGAATATGCCCCAGAATGGGAATTCTCTTTATGGTCTCGAAAGATTCACTCGACAAGAGTCCGCCCAAAACTATGGACTGGCCAGAATTTAATTCCACAGTCGCATCGGCCTTGCGTGTCCTCAGGGCTGGAATATCGAAGCCCCCGTAGGTCACGGCATTGCTGTAGTCAAGGCTGGATACCTCCGGCATTATTCTCAGATTAACCAGATTTGTATCTATAACTGTGGGAATAAAATCAAGCATAATACCGAATTCTTTCCATTCTATTGATATACTGGGCACACCCCCGGCCGCAACTGATTGGGCAACCGGCACGGGAATTTCACCGCCGACCAGGAAACTGGCCTGTTCGCCGCTCAGGCAGAGCAAATGCGGATTGGCCAGAAGCTCCAGATCGCCTTTTCTCTGCATTGCCCGAATCGCTATCGACAACTCCTGGTTGTCTCCCAGCCATTTGATCACCCCAGAGGTGGTCGGGCTGGCTGGAAGGGTCCTGCTGGTTGGATCAGGAGTGGTGACCTCACCGGCATAGGAGCCTAAAATTTTCGTACCCTCAGCAATATGCCTATCGTCATCATCGATAAATAAAAAGTCGAATCCATACTCCGAAAGCGCTGTCTTGTTCACTTCCGCCACCTGCACTTCCAGGACCACCTGCTGGCCGCTGGTATTTCGTTCCACCTTGACTTCGTATGAAGTCAGTTTTCCTGATTCGCCCCAGATTATTACAGAGGTTATGCCCTCCTCCTTGCCAATTACCACCAATGCGGAGGGAGTTATGGTGACAACATCGGCCACTTCCTTGTCGGCAAGGGAAACCGCTTCTATTTTTTCATTATATTGAATCAGCGTCGACTTGCCTTTGGTGACCCTTACTAACTGATCCTGTGCGCTCAAATTTGAGGCGCACAGCATCAACAGGGCAACTACTATCGTCACCGCAATAACCGGTTTCATAATTCTATATTTCAATTCAGATCTCCTTTCTCCGAACAGAATTGCTCCACCTGTGATCTATTTTGAATCGTCTTTTCCTTTTTCCTGAGGAATAGCAGGAACCTCGGTCTTTTTGTCAGTCTCCCTGTAGACAGTTACAAGCGAATCGGGCTTCTTGACCGGCTCCGGTTTCTTTGTGACCACCTTTGGCCTGGTCTTTTTGGGAGCGGGCTTAGGCTTTGGCTTGGGCTTGGCATTGTCCTTCAGGATTTCAGTCTTGCTGATCGGACTCATAGGAACAACCTCATTGTCGGCACGATTTCTCAGCGCCAGATGGAGTTTTCCTTCCTGAGTGGCAAGCGCCAGATCCTGCGCACCTTTCGAATCAACCAGCAATGTAACCGCCTGTACAGTGATGACCTTATCACCCTTCTGCTCGGTCT
Organism: Candidatus Zixiibacteriota bacterium; assembly: GCA_011777135.1. GTDB lineage: Bacteria > Zixibacteria > MSB-5A5 > JAABVY01 > JAABVY01 > JAABVY01. The sequence goes on from JAABVY010000092.1 coordinate 10,735, forward strand.
TTTCTCCCGCCGCCAGTACCTCCACTTTCTGCAGGATGGTCTTGGCCATGGCATCTCTGTGGTTGCCGTAATCATCAACTGTCATGATTACATCAACCATATCGCCGGGAAGAATAAAACCGGAGACGCCCGAAACCTTGTCCACCTGAATTGAGGCCGCCCTCATATTGGGCTCTATCAAAAGCGATAATCCGCCGCCGATGGACGAAAGTTTTGAATTCAGGATAGGCTCATTTTCTTTCAAGAACACCTTGGTTATCTGGCCCTTCAGGCTGTCAATTTCCCCATACGCATTAGTAGGAACACTGGTGGCCGGATACATCA
>JAABVY010000092.1:11080-17264 GCA_011777135.1 Candidatus Zixiibacteriota bacterium
ATTGTTTTTAAGGTAATAATAGGCCATGACACTGGCAGCGGCGCCGCTTACCAGCGCCAGAAATACCACCAAAATTATTCCGATGTTTCTCATCTTTGATATCCTTCCGAAAATCTTATCTTATCGATCCTGTCATACTTTATCATTTAGAGTTTATTTTCAATTGCTCTTTCTGAAATTCAGTTAACCCTCATATTTCATTATCGTCGTTCCGTGCAGTTCTATAACCCCCGCAAAACTGCCCAGGACGCCCGCACTCAATACCTCAAAATCGGAGGTGACAGATACCTTAACAGTCCTTGTGGCCGCGGAGTATTCCACGGTTATATTTTTGGGCGTCACATTGGATGCGGTCAGAACCTCCTGCACTCTGGTTTGGACTGAAACGGTATCGCTTAAATCTGAAACAGCTGCCAGCCGCGCGCCCTCGCGCGAGGCCGTATTTAAAACATTGGTTACCATAATAGCCCGGCCGAATTCAGTGATGCCGAACAGGACCAAAAGCAGTATGGGCAGAACCAATGCAAATTCTATGATAGCGTTGCCTTTTTTATTTCTAAATAACCTGGATTTGAAAGCCATAACATTACCCTCTTAGACTATGTTGCCCACCAGCAAATAACAAAATGTTCCCAGTCCTATCGCTATGCCATATGGTATATGGATGCTCTTTTTCATCTGCTCCGCCGGTAAAACAAAGCATCGCGATATGAAAATGGCAGAGACGATAAGCCATATTCTTTTCAAGGTGGCTCTTAGCTGTTTATTGAAAATGGCTACGATTAAGGCCAAAATTCCTCCAGCAAGCGTGGTATACAAAAATATATTTAAAACTGAGTATCCTCCCAGAAGCGCGCCCAGCGCCCCCATGAATTTGACGTCTCCACCGCCCATGCGTCCCAGCGTATAAGGAATAAGCATCAAGCCTATTCCCGCCAGAAGCCCGAGCAACGAAAACAAAAGACCGTGCCAGCCACTGACCAGAGTGTTCAGAAGAACGCCCAAGACGATGGCTGGCAAGGTCAAACGGTTTGCAATAATTCGATAACGATAATCACTATGCATAGCAAGTAAGGTTAACAGTATGGCTGCTGCTATAACCAGATTGTCTATTTTGATTATATCGCTCATTTGGTTAACCTCACTTCCTCTTCAGCTCTTACGGGGTCAAGGAACCCTGGATATTGGTGTAAATGGTGTTAACCAACGGTCCAATGGCCCTGATAGCGAGAATCGCTACGATTGAGATGAATGAGCCGAGCAGGGCGTATTCAATCATATCCTGCCCTTTTTCGTCGCGGATAAGTTTCAGGAACATTTGCTCCTCCTACGGTTATTGGTTTATCCTTCCTGGCTATTTAAAACACCCGACTCTTATCATGTTGAGTCGATCGGTGTCGACTTCCTATGTGGTTGCCAGATGATTTTGCAAATCCCATGCCATCTTAGCTCGGCACTTCAAAATGTGCAGCGATTCAGCCCAACCTATATTCTTGATCGACCGAAATATGGATTTAATTAAGCTGTAAGTAGAATCGTTAAATAATTATTTGATTTAGAGGGTACTGGAGCAATATTCGTCCCTGAGTTGATTGACGGTCTATTCCTTAAATGATTGCCAGCAGCCTCTTTTGCTGTTCAGATTTTGAGCAAATGTAATTTATATGCAAAATGATAACATCAATTTCATTTTCTCTGAAATAAGTTGCAGCATTTTACCTGACTTGAAGCATGCATAAAGCCACACTTATAGAGCTATTGTATACTTGACACTAATTTAGAATCATCTCAGTAAAAACTCGGTTCAACCGAATCCTTGGTCAAGTCAAAATCGTGCTCATCGTTTGCAGTCTATTAAGAGTTTAAACGGGTTTACCGATACTTGAAATAGAAAAATCTTATTTAAACTGAATGTTAGAAACGAAGGATTAGCTTTATGAGATCGAAAGGTGTATTTACTCTGGGTATTTTCCTGATATGTATAGCATTGGCTTTCTTCATATACGTTTTTGAAGCTAAGACCATCCTGTCCGGTATACCGAGCGAGCTGGTATCGTCGACCGGGTTTAAATACGCCGGATATATAGCTGCTATACTGGGGATGACATTTCTATTTGCGGGCCTTTTTAAAACACGCAGCCTGGTTGCGGAATATGATAAGCTGCGCAGGAGCCTCGGCAAATCAAGTGATTCCGCGGGAGACGAATTTCGGGATTCGATTCCTGTGGTGAGTTTTCAATGCCTGAATTGTAAGAAAAGAATTAACGCTGAATTTCTGAAGGGAAATGATTCAATTGAATGTCCGCACTGTAATGTCAGGAATATGATTCCCGAGTCAGCTATCCGGTCGATCGCACATGTTATGCTGCGGAACAGAAAGGGCAAGATCGTAGCCGCTCCTAATAAATCCAATGATTCCAATGGATTTGCGATATCATTCTTGAACTTAATGGCCTGGATAAATCTGATTTTGCTTTCAGCTGCAGGTATATATTTAATACTGAAGGGAACGCCCTCGAATATCAGCTATAATGTTTATCTGGGCGGCATAATAATATATGCGGGACTTATATTTACGGCCCTGATGTTCGGGGTGGTATGGCTCTCATTCAATCAATATAATAAGAGTCAATCTCAAGAGTAGATATCGTCCGGGCAAGAAGAAAATAGATCTCAATCATAGAATGGCGCCGGTATTACATTGAATATTGTTGCCTCATGGAAGTGATTTGCCCTGACCCAGAAATCTGTAATACTGCTCTCTAAACAGTCTGCATATCATCTTTGCTCCCCCATAAGCAGGTTCAATTATATTACATAGAAATTCCTTCTCGTGTCCCAGGAAGGCGGTATAGATATCTGCAAGACAGGCTTCGCATTTTTCAATATTTTCGGCAATTCCGGCATTCAACTCCTTGAGCAGACCGTGCTGGCAGGATGTGAGAGATACGTCAGGATGATAAATATTGCCGACAATAAAGCATGAGACCGGATTTCTCTCCCTGATCCGGGCCAGCAATTTTGCGTGTTCCGAAATAACTTCTTTGACAACCAATCGGCTGGGATATTCGAGTAGGGAAATAGCATCATTTCCGGCTATGGTGAGCGTAATCAGGTCGGCTTCATGATCAACCGGAACCATGCGAATGGTGCACCCGTCAAAAGTCTTATCAATAAGACCCCATCCTGGCCCCAGTAATTTGAAGAACTGGCTCACCGCCCCACCGCCCTTGATACCAGTATAAAAGTCGATGCTCATGCTGTCGCCCAGCGCCAGGTAGATGCGATCTCTATTATATTCATTATTAACTTCTGAACGTTCCATCGCCATACTTATAGAAATGTAAATAAATTCCCGGACGCAAGTTTATTGTTTCCTATTTATTATATATCCTTATAGATAGAGAACTTTGCGTGAAAGCTGTTGTAAGATAAAATAATATGGATTTTGGAATTTTGAGGCGGAATGGACATTGGAATTGAAATACTGGCCGGAATCGATGATGCCACTAAATGTCCCTGCATCGGCAGTATCTTCATTGCCGGGGTTGTGGCTGATGAGAGTCTTGTGGAAAAATGGCGAAAGGCCGGCATTAAAGACAGCAAGTTATTGAGCCGCAAACGGCGGGAGGAGCTGTACAGATTGATCAGAAGTACGGCTCTAACGACTTCGATCAGGCATATTCCGCCCCTTGAAATCGATGATAAGTCTCTCAATTTAAATTCATGGGAGATGGTCGCCTTTCTAAAGCTGCTGAGAACTCTCTATCGCAAGCAGCCATTCAGCAAGGTCATGGTTGACAATTGGGAAGTCTCCACCGAACTGTTTTTCAAACGACTGGAGCTATTGACCGGCAGGGGGATGGCCTCGCTTCTGCGGGAAAAAACGGTGCTTATTCCCAAACGCCTTCACCGCAACATCGAGATCTTTCCGGAACATCAGGCTGATGAAAACCATATCATCGTGGGAGCCGGCTCGATCCTGGCCAAGGTCGCCTCCGACCGGCAGTATGACCGCTATAGAAAACTTTATGGCGACTTTGGTTCCGGCAGTCCCGGCGATCCCAGGACACGTTATTATGTCTGGAAACACCGGAAAAATCCGACTCCCATAATCCGCCAGAGCTGGAATACGTATAAAACACTATGCCTACTTGAGGACTTTGGTGATGATTATTCTCAGCAAAATAAAAGGAATAATCGAAAAAAATCGCCTTGATGTCTACAAATTTTGGTATTGGCTATAGTTCGACCTGATTACCGACATTCGCTTTCAGGGCTTTATCATAAACCAGTTTTGCAGTGGCGACATCCTGGACAGCCAGACCATTTGATTTAAACAGGGTTATTTCACTATCATTCTCGCGGGACGGCTTTTTTCCGGTAATTACCTCTCCCAGTTCGGCTACCATGTGGTTCTGGTCTATAGCGCCCTCTTCAATGGGGATCATTATATCCCCGGCTTCCTTAAGGCAGGCATCATATGAATCGGCAATCAGCTTCGATTTTTTAATAATAGCGGTATCCAGCTCACGGGCATTGGGGGTGTGACTTCCAATACCATTCAAATGCGTGCCTTCACGAACCTTTTCACCGTCAAAGATCGGCATAGCTGAGGAAGTTGCCGTGCATATAATATCGGCCTCCTTGAGGATTTGCTCGGCGGAGTCGGCTTTGATGATCTCCAGATTCAGTTTCTTGCTCATTACTTTAATACAATTGTCCACCGCCTGATCGGATATATCGAAGACGTAAGCTTTGGATAAGTCCCTGGCAACGGCAACTGCCCACAATTGCATCTGAGCCTGCACTCCTGCGCCGAAAATACCTGCAATCTGATTCTTATCCTTGCGAGCTAGATATTTGGTGGCCACACCGCTGGCAGCTCCGGTCCTGACGGCGGTGAGATATCCACCGTCCATTATGCAGATCACCTCTCCGGTTTCCGGATTCTGCAGCAAGACCTTGCCGATCACGGTAGGCAAGTTGTGTTGAGTTGGATTGTTTTTGTATACTGTCACGACCTTGCAGGCCAGCGCTCCCATTTCTTTGAGATAGGCAGGCATGTACAAGGCAAGGCCGTCCGGAGGAGTGATTGGTATTCTCAATGGCAGGACAGCAGTACCTTTGGCCATTTCGGCAAAGGCCTGCTCCACAGCGGCCATACAGTCATCCATTTCAAGCACTTTTATAACATCATCTCTGGATAATAAAAGCGGCATAATTCCCTCCCAATGCAATAAAAATTTCTCTTGGTCTATATATTATAAAACCGGATCAGATAACTGACAAGTAAATAATATGGGTGAGTTCTCGATGCAGAGCATCCGCAAACTGCTGCCGTGCATACAAATACTCAAATGTAAGTACGGACAAATAAGATAAGGACCTGACTGTATCATTACGCATGAAGACCTCAGCTGCTAAAAATTAATGTCCGCGGAATCCCGATCGGTATATGACGGATCGAATAGATTTTTTTAGATTCTAAAGAGGCTCATGATTAAAGAGCTGAATAGGAAAAATAAAAAATGGAAGGGCCTTGCCCAGAATCTGCTTAGGCAATTAACCGCTTCCATTAAAAACTTGGTAGCGCTACGGGGAATCGAACCCCGGTTTGATGGCTGAGAACCACCCGTCCTAGTCCACTAGACGATAGGGCCAGATTATTTCAATTTTGTCAGCACCATTATATACGAAATCGGAAAATATGCAACGGATTTTCCGCTTATTATTCCTATTTTACAGCCTCTTCTAACAAATAGACCACCCAATTGTTCCGACCGCTTAAAACCTGAAATGCCTTGCTCAAAACGAATTCCGACGATATATTACCCGGCTGAAACAGGAGGATAATTTATGGCGGCAATTGAAGGCAAAGTTTACAAATATGGCGACGACGTCAATACCGACGTCATCTTTCCCGGAAAATATACATATACAGTAACAGATCACGATGAAATGGCACAGCATGCTATGGAGGACCTCGATCCGGATTTTGTCAAAACCGTCGAGGAGGGCGATATCGTGGTTGGCGGCAAGAATTTCGGCTGCGGCTCCTCGCGTGAGCAGGCGGTCAAATGCCTGAAATTTGCCGGGGTGGGGGCGGTCATAGCAAAGACATTCGCCCGCATCTACTTCCGCAATCTGATCAACAACGGTGTCCCGGCAATTGTACAGCCCG
>JAABVY010000246.1 GCA_011777135.1 Candidatus Zixiibacteriota bacterium
TCTTCTGGAGCACAACCTGATTGAGAATTTGATGATCCCGATCCAGAGGTATTTTCAGATTTTTTATTCTGCAGGAGACGCTTTCGGCTGAATCGGTAATGGCGGCTGAATATGTCTTCAGTACATCCATGAGACTTCTTCCCTCATCGGGAAGAGAATTCCATATCCTGCCTGCTTCTTCAGGGGACGACGGCCCGATGCCGGTGTAGCCTTCCAGCTGCTTCTCGTCTTGATTATAGAGGAAGAGGAAAGCCCGATTAAATCCAAGGCCTTCCCTGGCCGTGATGGCGATAAGGATGATCTGGAGAATTTCATCGAAATCCATTACCGAGCCAAGCGCAGATACCACTTGCGAGAAGATCGAGAGCTCCGAATTCTTGCGGGCCAGCCTCTCTCCTAAAATATATGTCCTGCTCTCATCCTGAATGATGTAGATAAAAATCGGCCCGGTCTTCTGTTTCGCAGACATCATCGAGACGGTACAGTAACGCATCTCGCCGCGGAGATTGGTGAAGCTTATGTGGCTTCCCTTAAAGATACTGCTTGCTTCCTGATGCGGATTCAATTGGGCGCCCAGGATCGATTCGATCTGGCCCAGGCTGGTAATCTGTTCATCTCCCCTGGTATTGATTCCCAGAAGATTGATCATGGCCGGATTAATCGAGATAATCTCCAGCTCTGCATTGCAAATAAAAGCCGGAAAGGGCAGATTGTCTATGCTTGTTGATGAACAATCGGGAGAAGAATCTATCTGATACAGGTTTTTGCTTATGGATGACATGCTTCATTTCCGGCTTTCTCACCTGCTGTGAATTTTCAACGCTGGTTCATTCTATGCTTTCTCGGCCGGCTGTGCGAAAACATACTGCAGGAGCATCTTTCTGAGGTGTTCATCGAAACTGTATATCTCTTCTTCAACCTGATCCATTACATGCGAAGGGAGCTCGGCTTTCAATTTTTCCGGGGACATGAACTCAACCCCTACAAGCGGCATACCCTCTTCCGTGTCGACTCTTTTGACTTTACCCATGATTCCGGAAAGACTGTCAGCATCTACAAGGGACAATTCCATGACAATGTAGTCATTTTCACGAACCGTGTAATCGGTCTCAAAAAGAACGCCTCCGCCGGAAATATTTAAGATGGTTCCCTCGCAGGCCTGATTCTGGTCTAGTTTCAGGTCGGGCTGGGCCGGATTGAATGTTTTGAATTTCAGTGGTGAATTCACTTCCAGCCGAATATATTTTCTTCTCTTGTGATTATAAACCTTGAAAGGTTTCTTTACGGTCGGTTTCGATTTCTTTCCGGTGGTTTTTCCTTTGGCGGTGTTTTGCCGTGTCATATTACCTCCTTATAAGGCTTTCCTGCCTGAGTGTGCTCTGAAAGCTGGAATCCGGATTGAATTGCAGCAGGCCTTTATGGTGGGCAAATTAAAGAATGAGTGGCCGGCTCTCCGGGCTGCGTGGATGTATTTCTTTGTAATAATCCTTTCATGCGGACACATTTTTCTTATGCTCCAGGATTTTCAGGTTTAATTCGCCTTGTTGCATCGCAAGTTCGAGAATCCGCCTTGCCAGGGCCGTTCGGGAACGATCCCCCTTATTGGCGCTAATATATTCCTGCGCCAGTTTGATGGATTTATCAAAATACTCGCTGGCTTCTTCATGTTTAGCTATTCGACGAGAAAGCTCGGCAATCAGGTAGACAGCCTGAATCGCCTGACCGGCAGGAATCTCCCTGCCCTCTTCGTACGCTGCCTTATAATAATTTGCTGCGGAGCTCATAGCCTCATGTTCGGAAACAGGCACCTCAGGCCAGATGGTCTTCAGCTCCTGCAGATATTCCCGAAAACTGACATTCTGATCGAAGGGCTGTTCCAGTGGAGCCAACAACTCGGAACTTGCTCCGATGACCTCGCTGCTCGAGCTTATACTTCCCTTCAGCTTAACAACCGCAGACTTGTACTTTTCAATTGCGATTTCCAGGTCTGAGAAGGCGTCATTATAACATTCGGATAGTTCTCTTTTTTTGTCACCTTCCGGAAAATGAGGATCTTTTACGAATTCAACCGACGCCCTTGCCAGTCCCTGTTTTTCCTCTCGGAGTTTCTCGTAGCTTCCAGACAGCCTGAGGATTGAATCCTCGATTCTCATGGCCAGGCGGGCTAGCTGTCCTTCCCCGATTTCATCGCTTTGGGAATACTCCCTGAAAAGCCAGGCAATCCTCAGGAAATAGCGGCCGAGGTCAAGGTTAGAGTACGCCGATTTGAGTTTTTCATCATATATCCCCAATAGCATCTTTATTATGGCCGTTTGGAAGGGGTATCTGTCGGCATCGATACTGGATGCGAGACCATTTATTACTTCTTCGTCATTTTCAAGCGCATGCAGATGCTTTTCCTTAAGATCATCCAGGATGCCATTTATAAAAACAGTATCGCTTTTCCACTCTTTAAATCTCGAGGTAAATTCCCTGGTAAAATAGCAATTCGGGCACAGCGCCATAAAGAACAGTAGAGGATTATATTTCTGGAAATCAGGATTATTCCATTTTCTTTCCAGTGGACAGAAATCGGTATCTCTCCCGTCTTCAATGTAAGCCCCGGCTTTTATCGTCTCAACCTCATACACTGTGCCGCATACCGGGCATTCAATGGTGGAATTAATAATCGGTGAATCTTGCTGCTTTATCATTACATCCTCTGCGGTCTTCAATTCATATTTTTTCCGATAATGTATTTTCAACTGGTTCTTCAGAACTTTCCGATGAAAGCCTCTTAGCGGCCGATCTTTCCGAATCAATCCGCAGCCTGCTCTCAAAGTCCGCCTGAGCTTCTGACTCCTCATGAGTATTTTTGGTCTCACTATTCCTGTTTGTGAAAAGCGATGATAAACGACTGATCAATCCGGGTTTAGTGCCGAAATCATTCCGTACCTTTTTATCGGCATTATGGTAGATTCTTTTCAGCCTGCGCGGGTTAACACTTTTGCCGTTAATATATCTCCGTCCATTCTGTACATTTTTGAGAGCACGTCTGCCTTTTATCCTGCCCCATCCGGACCGGGAGCGGATCATGCAGTCGAATACCAGATAAAGGCTGATATCATGCATGCGTTCATATTTGCAGACAGTTTTCAGAAGCGCTCGCGAGGGATACCCGGATTTAATGAATCCTCCTGAACGCAGATTATCCCATTGCTTCCCAGGATAAGAATAGAAATTAAGGAGATTGGCCCTGCATTTTAGAAGTTCATTAACCGCCCTGAGATAATTTCGCCCAAAGCTTCTCTTAAAGTACTCGATCCAATCTTGAGCGTTTTGTTTTGTTTCGGCATGCTGGATATCCAGCAAGCGTCCCTCTATCTCATCGGAGAAGTCCAGCGGGAAATACTCAAGCATCTTTTCTATAAAAGCATTCCAGCAAAACTGGATTTCTGCTCCTGGGAAGACCTGTGGAATCACATTCCATAAAGGCAGATCTGCTTTTCCGATGAACAGTTTCGGATCACCCAGACCACGCCGCTCAAGACGTCTCACGAGCATTTCCCAGACTTCCTCGGAATCTGATTCGGTTTCTCTCAGGGCCAGGAGCCTGTATTCTCCCGCAAGATTGCAGCCTGTCAGGGTTAAATAGCTCTTTCTTGTTTTATTCCCCAGATCATAGTGCTTCACATCGGCCCAGATATATGGAAACCGTTCCTCGCTCAATGGCTGTGAGAAATATGTTTCATATCCTTTTTTCCAATCCAGCGCCATCTGCTGGAATGAATTTCTTGATGATCTGGCGGCACCGCCCATCAAATCGCAGAGGGCAACTTCGACATCGCGTGACCAGGGACAAGATTCTCTAACATCGGCTTCAAGAGTATCTGGATTCATGTTGCATAAATCAGCATTTTCCGAGGAACGCCGGAGTACAAGTCGCGGTTTGTCGGTTCCCTGTTTGTCTTCGCCAAATTTATCATTTTCAGGTTCCTTGAAAGATGCGGTCTTTATGCTTGAATCAAGTTCTACAT
>JAABVY010000289.1 GCA_011777135.1 Candidatus Zixiibacteriota bacterium
ACTGCTGTTGGCAGAGGACGGATCGCAGAAGATATTGATTGTAGCATTTCGTCTGTTCGGCGGCGTCGCTGCGCGTCATGCATCCATTTGCCAATTCATTATAGGTGCTGCTGCAGGTATCGGAGCATGCCTGATCTGCCATTGCCGTCGATACGGTGAACCCGATCATCGCGATGAAGATAGCTATGACGATTGTCTTCACGGCTCGCATATGCCCTCCCGTCGATAACAAATATGAGCATATATCGTGCCAGATTCTACGTGTGGCATGATGAGCGTAACTACCTGATTTATATAGGATGGGATTCCTCCGTGTGTTGTTTATCCCCTTGCACACGGTGTCATTTTGACGGTCATCGTCAGAATTTTGACGCTTCCTCCCACAGTGCCTGAAAGTTTTTAAATTTGCTTAAATACTTTTTAAATCAGCAACAATCAGTATCAAAGCGCATTATTGAAGAAAATAGATGTGAACTGTACACGTAATATAATCAATTAACTCATATGTACTTGACTTCGTATTCAATAAAGATACAATGATGCTTAATTATACTTAATTATCTAATTATTAGGCTCTTTTTCATATTCATATTATTTTTCAGGCAGTTATCCGAAACACTTCCTTGTCCATGGGGGGATGAGGAAGTGACGCGACTTTTGGGGGGACCTATGGATCCAGTATTGAGGGAGATGTGCCTGGAAGTGTTGCGGGGAAATGTGAACAGCGACAAATTTGCGGGGCTCATGATCGAGAGCGGCATCGATCCCAAGGGAGTCGAGTGGGATATGGCAGCGCGGCTCCTGGAAAAAGGCGACGAGATGCGGCTTAAATTACAGAAGTTCGGTCAGAGCGTTCATTAAGCAGAGGCGATATAGCCGATGCATTTGTAGATGAGTTTTGCGGCGATGAAATCCGCTGCGTGATGGCCTTCTTGCGGTGATAATTCCACGAGATCGAGTCCGACTACCCTCTTGTGTTGCATGAGCATCCTGATGAAGTTCGTGACATCATACCAATTCAAGCCCCCCGGTTCCGGCGTACCGGTCTGGGGAATGAGCGACGGATCGAGCGCGTCGATATCGATCGTGAG
>JAABVY010000280.1 GCA_011777135.1 Candidatus Zixiibacteriota bacterium
CCGACCGACATAAAAGGATTATCCATCTTGCCCGCCATAAGCGCGAGACCCTTGACCGCCGACGGCTTCCAGGTAACATAAGCCAGATTCAAGCCCAGGTTTTTGGTGGAGAAAGCATCATCAAGGCTCTGGTTGTTGGAAACCGGATCATCCGAGCCGGAGGACATTTGGAAAACTAAAGACAGCTGCTCATTGATATCGGCTGTGAGTCCAAAGCGCAACCTGATCCTGTGTCGATAGCGGGCGTCCTGATCCTCGAGATCGATCGCTTCAATGCGGTACCTGAAATCGCCCTTGAATTTAATATTATCATTGGCCGCAGCAGTCCGCGGCAGAATCGGATGAATGAAAAGCAGGGAAAGTACCAGTAGCAATGTTCTTTTCATGTTGCCTCCTATGCAAATTCACGTTCCTGATTTCGCCTTATCTATCAGCAAAATGTTAGGATAATATTAGAGGCAATAAAAAACATTAAGATTTTATTTGAATCTGTTCCCGATCATTAGATGCAGGTTGGCGGGCTGGATGTCTGCTAGTGAAATGGTTCTTAAAAGGTCTTAAACAGTCTGCCCCAGTTTACCCGCGAGGGTAAATGAACCAGATTATAGAATGGGATAGTTATGATTTTATCGATATAAGGAGGACCCCATTGGGGCGCATTGGGATCGGGTTTCCATGAGAAATATGTAAACATGGCTTTGCCTTTGATCATACTTTTGTCAAGGAAGCCCCAGGTTCTGGAGTCCTGAGAATTATCGCGATTATCCCCCAGTACGAATACATGCCCCACCGGCACCTCTTTGGGACCATAGAAATCCCTGTTGGAGAACTCTGCCGGTACGATTTTGTCATCTGTGAATCTGGCCTCGGACGGCAGTTGTACCGGCGCGCCATCGATATACAACTGCTTGGCAATAATTTCTACAGTCTGTCCTTCAGTAGCCACAATCCTTTTGATATAATCTTTGNNCGCCCCTGATCATGGTTCCGGCCATGGAATCGGAATCTACACGGTAGGCCTGAACCACGAAGATTCTGAGGATAACTGCAATAACCAGAGCGATTAAGACAGCCTCGATAATATCTTTTATTCTCTCCCGCGCACGTCTTTTCAGACTGCGGGTTTGACCGATAGTTGTAACGTTAGGAACGTTTTGTACTTCCTGCATAGTTATTTGATATATCGGTAGGTTAGCAAAAAATATTGAGAGGGTAGATCAGTCTTTTTCAAGCTGCAGCACTGCCAGAAAGGCCTCCTGCGGAATCTCGACATTTCCGACCTGTTTCATGCGCTTTTTGCCTTCTTTCTGCTTTTCCAGCAATTTTCTTTTGCGGGTAATATCGCCCCCATAGCATTTGGCGGTCACATTTTTGCGGATCGGCTTGACCGATTCACGGGCTATGGGCCGGTTGCCTATGGCTGCCTGTATGACCACCTCAAATAGTTGGCGGGGAATAAGTTCGCGTAATTTGCTGCACAGTTGACGGCCCCGGTTGTAGGCCTTTTCGCGATGCAGTATGTAGGAGAAAGCATCCACAGGCTGAGAATTTATGAGGATATCAAGCTTGACCAGATCGGATTTTCGATAGCCGGAATATTCGTAATCGAGCGAGGCATAGCCTCGTGTAAGCGATTTCAACTTGTCGAAGAAGTCGAAGATTATCTCCGCCAGGGGTAGATGGTAGCTCAGGTTGACACGGGTTGTGTCTAAATATTCTGTGTTCTGGTAGATTCCGCGGCGATCTGTCACCAGCTTCATGATATTCCCGATATAGTCGGAGGGCGTTATTATTTTGGCATTCACATAGGGTTCTTCAATAAAGTCGACGTCCTGCTGAGGCGGAAGATTAGAGGGATTTTCGATTGTAATGGTATCGCCATCCTTCATCGTAACCCGGTATTCGACATTTGGAACGGTATTAATAATATTGAGATCATATTCGCGGGTTAGGCGTTCGCGGATGATCTCCATATGCAGCAGGCCCAGGAATCCGCAGCGAAAACCGAAACCGAGAGCGGCCGATGTTTCCGGGATATAAATCAGCGAGGAGTCATTCAGTTTGAGCTTTTCCAGAGCATTACGAAGCTCTTCATAGTTTTCAGCGGCGGCGGGGTAAATGCCTGCGAATACCATCGGCTTGATATCCCTGAAGCCGGGAAGGGGCTTCACATCTTTTTCCTCACTGATGAAAATCGTGTCGCCCACTTTTGTGTCGGATACGGTTTTGATGGAAGCTACAATATAGCCGACCTCTCCGGCGGATAACCTCTTCGCTTTTACCTGCTTAAGCTGGAGATGTCCAGTTTCAATGACTTCGTATTTTTTATTCGGGGCGCGAAGTGTGATTATATCACCTTTTTTGACTTCGCCGTCGACCACACGTATGTATGGAATCGCCCCGCGGTATGATTCGAAGATCGAGTCGAAGATCATTGCACGAAATGGTTTTTGAGGGTCGCCAGCGGGAGGAGGAATATAGCTCACAATTGCCTCGAAAATGGCCTCCACGCCGGTACCAAGCTTGGCAGAGACCTTATAAATCTCCTCTGATTTCACCCCCAGAAGATCGATAATCTGTTTTTCCACTCCTTCAACATCGGCAGCGGGCAGATCGATCTTGTTTATAACCGGAATGATATTCAGGTCATGTTCCAGGGCCATATAGAGATTGGAAATGGTCTGGGCCTCGATACCCTGGGAGGCGTCCACAACCAGAAGCACTCCCTCGCAGGCCGCCAATGATCTTGAAACCTCGTAGGTGAAATCGACATGGCCGGGTGTATCGATCAGGTTCAATATATAATGATTGCCGTCGGGCGAATCGTATTCCATGCGTACAGCATGCAGTTTGATTGTAATCCCGCGTTCCTGCTCCAGGCCCATAGAATCGAGGATTTGCTTGACATTCTCGCCCGGTTCAATCATGCCGGTCAATTCCAGCATGCGGTCGGCCAGGGTCGACTTGCCGTGGTCGATATGGGCGATAATCGAGAAATTTCTGATGAATTTCATATCCATGACGGCGGGAAAAATACGATTATTACGAGGCCTGTCAATAATCTTATTAGAAGCTGTCAAAAATAGGTTGGACATTTTGCCACATTAAACGTCCTTGAGATTGCCGGATAATTTATAAAAATAGTGGATTTTAATGGACTATATTGGAATCCAGATTGTATAATTAACAGGTTATGGATAATCAGGTCAAAAAGTTTAGAGAGGGGAATTAAGATGAAGAAAATTTCAATATTCCCGCTGGTTTTGATGATTCCGATAATTTTTTTACTCGGTTGCTCGGATTCAAGCTTTCAAGCCCAGGTAGGGGAGACGGTTGATATTAAGTATGGTAACTCGGTTTATATTTCCGATGCCGGGCTGACAATATCGTTTGATGGCGATGTATTCGATTCACGCTGCCCAATGAATGCCTATTGTATATGGCCCGGGCAGGCAGAGGTCGAATTTATGATCCAGAAGGAAGGGGAAGATGCTGTGATATCTACAGCCATATTGAATGCAGTAGATAAACCGGCAAAATACCCCGGGTATGAAATACATATGCTCTGGCTTGAGCCTTATCCGGTGGCTCCAGTGGATATTGACAACAGTTCCAGGATTGTGACCATCAGGGTGAACGAGTCTGACGCTGGAAACGAGCCCGGAATTGATACAGTGCATTTCTCTGAAATGCCGCCGTCCGATTTGATGGTGGATGCGTTCGAGCTCAAGGATGCGAGTATTAACGGAGATATTTTGACACTTACTGTCAGTTACAGCGGCGGCTGCAAGGATCATGATTTCACGCTGTATATGGCTCCTCCGGCATTCATGGAGTCGTATCCGGTGCAGGCCAATATTTATCTCGAGCACCAGGCTTACAATGACATGTGCGAGGCTTACATAACCGAGGACCTGCAATTCAACCTGCGTCCGATTGCCGAGAAATATTTCCTGGAATATGATCAATACGATGATATCAACTTGAATATATTCGAGTACTTTGAAGATCAGCCATCAGAATTCATCAGGATTACCTATTCACCTCGATAGCAGACGGGTGTTTGTAATAAAATAAACAGCCCGCCTTCGTATAGCCCCATTTTCTCCTGCCATACAATAGATATGCAAGCAGGAGTTTTGAAGGCGGACTGAAACAATTTTTCAGCTTAGCTGCACTTCGATAAGATTTCAGAAAATAGAATGTCAATGTTGTTGAACTAAAGTCTTCGGTTTTCTTTGTGCCTCCTTCCTTTTGACCCAGTACTATAGTTCTCACGGGTCCATTTCATACAGATTGACACTTTTCTAATCTATGACGAAACGTTCATTATTCAGGGTGCGAATAGGAGTGGATCCTCAACTGCAATATAGGGATAACAGGTCAAGTTTGTCAAGGCTTAATGTAAGTATACATGTAATATAAAAAATGGCTCCCGCATCAACAGGAGCCATTTCTATGCTTGAGCATTCGAAGCAGCATTAATTAAGTCTGATCAATTCTACTCTTCGGTTTTTGCTGCGCCCCTCAGCGGTCGAGTTGTCATATTTCGGGTTATCCGGGCCATAACCTTTGGCAATCAATCTATCCGGATCAATTCCCTGTTCAATGAAGTAATCACGTACAGACTCTGCTCTGCGCTGCGAGAGCTCGATATTATATTCGCGTGATCCCGAATTATCGGTGTGCCCGGCAATTTCCAGCTTCACATGCGGAAGCGCCTTGAGAGATTCGACAACCTTATCAAGCTGCTCCTTGGACTCAGGTGTGAGAGTGGCCTGGTTGACCGGGAAAGTAACGCCTACAAGAACCAGCTCTTTCTGGATCTTGTAGGAGACCGGACAGCCGACATCATCAACTTCCAGTCCTTGCGGGGTGCCGGGACACTCATCGAGTCCGTCACATATACCGTCCCCATCACCATCCAGGGGACAGCCCTTATCATCCACATTGCAGTCTTCCGGCGTATCGGGACAGTCATCGCGGCAATCCCAGACACCGTCACCATCCGCATCCAGAGGACAGCCATGCTCGTCGACCTCACAGCCTTCGGGGGTATCATCGCAACGGTCAATACCATCACAGACACCATCATTGTCCGAATCGAGAGTACAACCTGCGGCATCCACCTCGCAGCCTGCGGGGGTATCGGGGCAAGCGTCCAGGCCGTCGCAGACTCCATCACCGTCACGATCCAGTTCACAGCCGGTTTCTTCATCGACTATGCATCCTGCCGGAGTCTCCGGGCAGCGGTCATCATCATTACAGACACCGTCTTCGTCATCATCTTCGCATGAGCCCAGATAGCCGGTCAGCATCAGCCCGAATTCGAAGAAGCCGGTGGGATTATCGAGCCCATCCGAGCCGCCGATATCCCGCTCATCTTTGAAA
>JAABVY010000218.1:0-209 GCA_011777135.1 Candidatus Zixiibacteriota bacterium
AAGATGTTCGCGCCCATCACCAGCAGACCACCGTCTTGAAAGAGTAAACCTTGAACGGAAACGACCGCAGTCATCACCAATATGCCTGCCCATGGACCCAGGACGATGGCGGCGAGCGCACCCCCAAGGAAGTGACCTGAGGTTCCTCCCGCGACAGGAAAGTTAAGCATCTGGGCGGCAAAGATGAACGCTGCCATCACGCCCATCAG
>JAABVY010000218.1:324-1805 GCA_011777135.1 Candidatus Zixiibacteriota bacterium
AACAATCAGGTTTAAAAATCCATCCGGGATATGCAGCTGTGTTGGGGAGAATAACATATAATCCTCCAGAATATTAATTAACTGATGGGTCTGTGCAGTTTGCACAACAACCAAATATCGAAAGATGCTCCAGATCTGCATCGAAATCATATTTGATGCTGAGTTCGTCTTTCAAGGCTGCCAGGGCATCCAGATCGGCTTCAATGACTTCATCGCACCTGCGGCAAATCAGGTGAATATGGGGTCCGTGTGAATGTGCTACATAAACGGTTTTACCTTCGCTGAGATCATTCCGACGAGCAAAACCTTCCCTCCAAAGCAGATCCAGGGTGCGGTAGACTGTAGCAAGGTTGGATGCCTTCGTTCGTTTTTCAATTTCAGCGAAGATCTCTTCTGCAGACAAGTGAGTTTCTGAATGTGCGATGGTTTCGATCACCATCTCCCTTTGTGGAGTAATGCGGTAGCCTCGCTGACGTAAAGTGGCAATGATATTTTTATCGAGTGACATGACCATCCTTTAATGCAAATGTATGCATTTGCGATCATTATAATTTAGCTCGTAAAATAGTCAATAAACGTTTTGGGTATTTCACTTGAAGTCAGGATTACAGGGAATTCAATACGCAGTCTGTGGAGACATCAAGTTTGATATGTACCTTTACGTAAGGGAGCATGGACTCCCGTCTAAAAACTAGGTGAGAAAAAATAATAACATCGCCATTCTATAGTAAAATTGCGCCATGGAGAATTTCAGCTGGTCATCGAAAATTCAAAGTAAGAATTCCGTGCTGAAGTGCATCTGTACATGGCGGGGTCTCTAAACCACCGCCTCTTCCCCTGATTTAATCAGTTGAACGCTGCGGTGGGCCTGACCCCGCATCCTATTTCAAGTTTTAGTCGAATAGCTTGAAGGATATTTCTACCGTTAAAATATTCTGGAAATTATTTTTCAAAAAGGCAAGTTATTATTAGTAAAAAAGCATTAAGGAGAACTCGNNATTAAGGAGAACTCGAATGAAAATTGCAAAGAATGTATCAGAATTGATTGGCAATACTCCCCTGGTACGGTTGAACAATATTACAGAAGGCGCCCAGGCGGAAATCCTGGCGAAATTAGAATTTTACAATCCTGCTCATTCAGTCAAGGACCGGATTGGTTTCTCAATGATCGAGGCTGCGGAAAAATCCGGTAAGATCCATGGGGATACAGTGCTCGTGGAACCCACCAGCGGCAACACAGGCATTGCACTGGCAATGGTCGCTGCTTCCCGTGGGTACAAACTCATCCTGACGATGCCGGATACCATGAGCATAGAACGCCGTTTATTGCTGCGTGGTTATGGGGCAGAATTGATCCTGACACCTGGATCGGAAGGGATGAACGGGGCTATCGGCAAGGCTGAGGAACTGGTTGCCTCTGACCCAGATAAATATATCCTTCTTCAGCAGTTCAAGAATCCGGCAAACCCAGAAATTCACCG
>JAABVY010000321.1 GCA_011777135.1 Candidatus Zixiibacteriota bacterium
TATTCGGGCGTAGCGGAAGTCAGCATTTACGTCAAATCGGAGTATCAAAAGCACGGGATAGGCAGCTCGCTTCTCCAAAGACTGATTGAGAAGTCGGAAAAGGCCGGTTTCTGGACATTGCAGGCCGCGATATTTCCTGAGAATCAGCACAGCATAAGATTACATAAGGCCCACGGATTTCGAGAAGTTGGTATCAGAGAAAAGCTTGGCAAGTTACGCGGCAAGTGGCGGGATGTAATTTTACTGGAGAGACGGAGTGAAACGATAAATTAATTGTGTAGGGCAAGTTTCCTGCGAACCTGCCAAACCGAAATAGGCAGGACCACAGGGGTCCTGCCCTACCCGCTTTGATGAAGTGGAGCGATTCTGCCAATGATATTCCATGTGCTGGGCGTATTTCCCAGTGCGCCCTGTGGACGCGGGGCACGAGGACGTACTCCGCGCACAAATAGGAAAATAGGCAAAACCGCTGAAGGATTTTGCCTGCTCACAGTGGAGCTAATGCTCACAATTCTATCATATTATTGCGGATGCAGTATTTGACGATGTCGGTGACGTTGCGGGCCTTGAGCTTTTTCATGATCGAAGCGCGATGGGTTTCGGCTGTTTTTGGGCTGATATTCATGAGGTCGGCGCATTCCTTGGTGGAATAACCGTCGGCCAGAAGACGCGCCAGTTCCTGCTCGCGAAGTGTCATCAGGCCGCCCGGACGCTGGGATTTCAAATGCGCTTTGACATATGTATCAACCAGATCGGGGCCGATCGCCCCGGCAATGTAATAATCCCCATGCGCGGCCTTTTTGGCGGCATAGGTCAATTCCTCGAAATCACAGTCCTTCAAAAGAAATCCGCGCCCTCCCGATTCAAAGGCCTCCTGTACAGCCTCCTCGGTATGGATGGCTGTCAGAAACAAAGCCTCGGTACGCTGCGACAATGACCTTATCCTGCGGGTAACGGCAGCACCTCCCATACCCGGCAGGAGATTATCTATTATGATGACATCGGGTTTGGTCTCAATTGCGGCATTGATAGCATCCTTGCCATTCTCCGCCTCGCTTACGACATCGAAGTCATTATGAGCCTCAAAAAGTGCCTTAAGCCCCGCCCTGAAAAGACGCTGGCCGTCGGCCAGAAGAACTTTTATAGGTCTGTCAATTGTCTGCAGCATATGATTTTTACTTCCGCCAACAAAACGAGAATGTTAATACTATCATACTCAAGAACATTCATTATAATATTAGATCGGAAATCTGTCATGCAATATTTGCGGTGAAAATGCTGCAACCTGCTTAATATTACTGGATCGATATATATTGCTCAAAGAAAATTTATTCGGATTCGGCAATAAAATCTATTGACAAGCCAAAAAAAGTACATTTATTCGAAACCTATAAAATGAAATTACGTAGACTTTTCATATTACGGTCATAAAGGAGCTGATTTTAATGTTCAACCAGATCGACATACGTAAAATCAATATTGGTGATGTACCATCATCGGGCGGGGGTGACATGTAAATGTGAATTATTTCACATAATGTCCGTTCTGCCCGCCGATGCACAAAATCCGGCGGGTTTTTTTGTACCCGCAGGCAAATTTGACTGTTATAAACTTTAACCGAGATTTTAAAATGAATACCGAATTATACGATGACGAGACATTCACTCCCGAGGAGAAGGAGATTCCCTCCCGCAAAGCCTTCGGGAAGCTGATGCCGCTCCTGAAAGATCATGTCAAAGGACTGGTATTGTGCCTGTTTTTGCTGGCAGGGGCGACCGCATTTTCGCTCTACTGGCCGATTCTGATGAAACGCGCAATCGATGTGGATATTACCAATGGCGATTTTAACGGCCTCCTGATTACGGTATTGATCATTGCGGGTCTGCAGTGCCTGACCATAGTTTTCCAGTTCATCCAGAGGATCAAGCTGGAGATAATCGGCCAGGATGTCATGCTAAAGCTCAAGAAACGGCTCTTTGATCATATCCTGAAGCTGAATATATCGTACTTTGATAAAAATCCAGTCGGCCGTTTGATGGCGCGAGTTGAGAATGACACCGAAGCGCTAAGGATGCTCTTCACCAACACTGTAGTGCTGGTGATCGGCGATATCCTCCTGGTCACAGGAATTTATGCTGTGATGTTCTATTACAGTTGGCGGCTGGCGCTGGTATTATTCTGCATAATACCGATTTTCCTGACGCTGACCTATATCTTCCAGCGCAAGACAACTCCGCATTTTCTGGAGGTGCGCAAGAAGATGGCCGAGGTGACGGCAAAGGTGACTGAGTTTCTGCATGGCATGTCGATCATCCAGATATTTCATCGTGGCGATTACGCGCGCAGAAAGATCGATGTCGCCAACCGGCTGAAATTCACGGAGGATCGCTATGTGAATATTGCGGTGGTTCTGTATTTTAATACAGTCTTCTGCTTCGAATACATCATGATAGCGATGGTGCTGTATCTGGGTGTGTACTGGATTCAGACCGGTCAAATCACGGTCGGTATGATCAGCATGTTCATCATCCTGATCTGGCGCTCATTCGAGCCGATCTACAGGACCTCTGAGCAGCTGGCCAATATCCAGAAGGCAATCGCTGGAGCCAAGCGTATTTTTGCGCTCTTGTCGCAGGATGATTATATGCAGGATCCGGAAAAGCCGGCGGAATGGAACGGTTTAAAGGATTCTATAAAATTCGAAAATGTATGGTTTTCATATACCGCTGATGACAACTGGGTCTTGAAAGATGTCAGTTTCGAGATTAAGGTCGGAAAACGTGTCGCCCTGGCCGGAGTAACCGGCGGAGGCAAAACTACGATCATCTCCCTCCTGCTGAGGTATTATGATCCGCAGAAGGGCCGGATCACGCTGGATGGTGTTGATGTCCGCGATATTTCCAGAGATGTCCTGCGTAAACGTTTTGCGCTTGTATTGCAGGATATATTGCTCTTTCCGGATACGGTCAAGGCCAATATTGCGCTGGATGAGCCGGGTGTTACGGATGAGAAGATTGTTCATGCGGCAAAGGTTGTCGAGGCGGATCACTTTATTCGCAGGCTGCCAAAGGGCTATGATACCGAGGTGTCCGAGAAGGGCGCTAATTTCAGCCGCGGGGAACGTCAGCTCCTGTCATTTGCGAGAGCGCTGGTGACGAATCCGGATATCCTGCTTCTGGATGAGGCCACAAGCTCGGTGGATCCGGAGACAGAAAGGGCGATCCAGGAATCTCTGCGGAAGCTGATGAAGGGAAGGACCTCGCTGATCATAGCGCATCGTCTCTCGACCATCCTGGATGTCGATGAGATTCTGGTAATCCGCCGCGGAAAGATAATCGAACGCGGCACACATACAGACTTGATTCTGCAGAACGGCTACTATTCCAAGCTGTTCCATCTGCAGTTCAAGAATAAAAACGGAGTATTGAAAGATGCGGGATAAAATAAAGTGGCTCTGGAAATACTACAAACGCTATCCTTATCTGTTGATAGTGCTGATAGTCCTGACACCGGTTCAGGCGGCGTTTCAGGTAGCTATTCCCAGAATGGTTGAATTCACAGTTGATTTCGTCAAAACCGGAACGGTACAGGGCGGAATACAAACATGGCTGGCAGGCCTGGGGGCTGACCTGGGCTTGTCCACAGCGGCCACCTATGCCCTGACACTGGTGGCGCTGGGAATCATCGCCTGCGCACTGTATGCCTTCGTCCAGTCTCATAGGGCCTGGATGAACTTCAGGCTGGAGTGGATGATCCGTCAGGATTCGTTTAACGATATCACGCGCAAAGGTCCGGACTTTTTCAATAAGTTCCGGACCGGCGATCTGGTAACACGTTTGTCGGATGATATCGAACAGAAACTGGCATGGTTCGCATGCTCGGGAATATTCAGGTTCTACGAAGCTGTGGTATTTGTAATATTCACTCTGGCGATGATGATCACTATCGATCCGATGCTGACACTTATGGCCGCCGGGCCGGTGCCGATCCTGATCCTGATCTTCTTTAAGAGCGCCTCTATTCTGGACAGGCGTTACGACAACCTGCAGAGAAACATATCCGGCTTCAATGATATAATGGAAGCCTGTTTCTCAGGAATCAGGGTAGTCAAAGCCTATGTCAAGGAGAAGGTGCAGAAGAAGAAGTTTCATGATGCAGCAGTCAACCGTCGTGCAGCCGAGATATCGGCGATCAAGGCTACGACCATAGTCGATTCGCTCTATATGTATATCTGGCAGTTCGGCGTGGTAATAGTCCTACTTGCCGGCGGTTACATGGTGATCAGGGCCAACCTCTCGATTGGAGAGCTGGTAGCCTTCGTGTATTATGTGGTTTACCTGATCTTCCCGATGTTCGACATCGGGCAGTTTTTAGTAAAATCCCGGCAGTCAGCGGTTTCAATCAACCGTCTCTGGGAATTGCAGGCCGAACCGGCCATGGTCACAGAGAATGGTTCAATCGGCGCGGACGGTGATTTTAAGGGCGGGATTGAATATAAAAACGTATCCTTCAGGTTTCCGGATTCAGATCGGAATATCATCGATGATATCTCGATTAAGATCAGTCCGGGAGAGACTATTGCGCTGGTTGGCAAAGTCGGTTCCGGTAAGAGCTGGATGGTCAATATGGTCCCGCGCCTTGTCGATCCTACTGAAGGCGAGATCAGGATCGATGATCACAGGCTTGATGATTACAAACTCAGCCAGCTTCGCAGGCAGATCGGTTATGTGCCCCAGGAGCCGGTGTTGTTTTCAGATACTGTTAAAAACAACATCCTTTTCGGCAGGGAGTATATTTCCGAGGAGGTCATGAACTGGGCCATAGATGTATCTCAGTTGAAATCGGAAATCGGCGAGTTTCCGGATGGTATCAATACTTATATCGGTACACGCGGTGTCTCGATATCGGGCGGCCAGAAACAGAGGCTGGCCCTGGCCCGTGCGCTGGCCGGTAAGCCGAAGATACTCATCCTGGATGATTGTACTTCGGCCCTCGATTCCAGCACCGAGAGTGCGCTGTGGGCAAGACTGCATGAGGTCATGCCGGATATGACTACAATCCTGATTACCCACAGGCCCGATACTCTGGAAAGTGCGGATGTGATCTATGTGCTTGAGGATGGCAGAATTGTCGAAACCGGCAAGCATGCCGAGTTGATTCAGAATGGCGGACAGTATGCTAAAATGTATCGGCGCTACCGCCTGGCTGAAGAAGTTGTCTATGGTTAGAATAAGTCCGGGAGTAATAAACCCGGGCTTTTTAATATCTGAGCGTAGCCTTCAAACGGTTCGGATAAAGCAGTAAATCGAGAGCGTCCTGCGCGGATTTTACCAGGATATCGGCCGCCTCTAATGCCGCAGTGGAACATCCCTCATCCAAACAGACACATATGCCCAGACGAGCTGCTTTCAAAAGCCGGGCGTCATTATTGCCGTTACCAATCGCCACTACCTGGGCGCCGTTGAGCTTTCGAAGATAACTTTCCTTCTGAACGTCGTGGTCCTGTTTCTTCAATATCACCAGATCGCAATCGACGTTGACAAGTGATGCTTCCGCCCCTCCATGCGTATCTGAAGTGAGGATATGTATATGCAGATGCCTGGACAGTTCTTTGAATCTTCTTTTCAGCCCGGGAACCAGTTTACCGTCAACGGAAATAGTGCCCGAAAAATCGCAGATAAGATGTTCAAGCTCAAGCCTGCCATAACCCGGAATATCTACCTCTATCAACTAAAACACCTCAAACCTTTTAATTATTTAATCGGCCATTATATCCTCATATATTTAATAAGGCAATAAATAAAATTGTGGAAAAAGGTCATAGACCGAACAGGCAGGCTCAAATGAGCTACTGAATTTTCAGTCTGACTGCACAGAATAGTTCCGACAAAAACGAATTCTGCCAACGCCAAGCTCGAAATTATTATTCAATTACACCATTATGCAATCTTCAACACAGTGCGGAAGCGCACCTTGTTTTCCATCATATGCTGATAAGCCTCGTTGGCTTTTTCCAGCGGAAATGTCTCGATCATGGTCTTAACTCCGGTAAGGTCGCTGAAATTCAGAGTGTCTTCCCAGTCAATCGCGCTTCCGCTGGGCCATCCAGTTATAGATTTGCGTCCCATTATAAGGAGAAATACACTCACCTCGAGCGGATCCTGAGGCACTCCAACTATTACCAGATTGCCATTGTTGCCAAGACCGCCGATTACCGAGCTAATCGCTTTGGCATTAGGGGCAGTCGCCAGAATAACACGTGCTCCACCCATACTGGATAGTTTCTCCGCCGGATCATCAGATGTAGAATCGATGTATACATCAGCACCCAGCTTTTTGGCCAGCTCTTCTTTTTCCTTGCCGTGCGATATGGCAACAGTCTTGAAACCCATCTTCTTTGCGTACTGTATGCCTAAATGTCCGAGTCCGCCGATGCCCTGAATCGCCACCAGATCTCCCGCAATTGCACCGGCATTGCGCAAAGCATTGAAGGTGGTGATTCCAGCACATAAAAGTGGGGCGGCTTCCAGTGAATCAAGGGATTCGGGTACGACTGCGCAGGCATCCATCGGAGTAATCATGTATTCGGCATAGCCGCCGTCATGAGTAACCCCGGTTATTTTTCCATTCTGGCAGTTGGTGAAATCGCCGCGCCTGCATGGCTCGCAGTGAAAGCAGTGACCGCCGCGCCATCCAACTCCCACTCGCTGACCCTCCTTGAAATTCGACACCGAGCCGCCCAGCTTGTCAATTGTTCCTATCACTTCATGTCCGGGCACACGAGGATACTCGATTCCCGGGATGATGCCTTCTTTGGTAACGGAATCGCTGTGACATACACCGCAGGCCTCGACCTTAATTCTAATCTGGTGTGTTCCGGGTTCCGGGATTGCCATCTCGACCAACTCAAAATCCCCTCCCGCTTTTTTCACCTGCATCGCTTTCATATTTGCCATAGGTATAACCTCCTTTTGTAAATTCGGTTATCAGTCTTTTCAAATAAAGATAACTGTTATATCGAGGATATTGTTCAGAAAGATGGGATTCGAATAGGCACGAGGCAGATTTTGCGCATAAAAAAGTACGCCCAGGAGGAGTCGAACCCCCAACCTTCTGGTCCGTAGCCAGACGCTCTATCCAATTGAGCTATGGGCGCACGTAACGGATACTAATATTTCAGNNAAAAGCTTGACAAGGCCTTACATAAATGGTATTTTACAGGTGCAAATCGAATTAAGCGCAAAAGTAACTATCCACGTTTTCCCGGAAAAAATCCGCACAGATTGATTAAACATTTTCAAAACTAAATCGTGTAATCTAATAGCCGGGACGGTTAGCATGTCGGCCAAGCTTGTGGCGCTCTTACAGAGCGCTAAGAAAGGTGACATCAAAGCTTTCGAGCAGATCGTCAGGATCCTGGAACGGCAGGTATACATGACCGCATACGCGATCATACCTGATCCTGACGAGGCCATGGACATTGTCCAGGAGACCTTCGTAAAGCTTTACAATCACCTTAAGCGAATTAGGTCGGAGGCTGGTTTTAAATGTTTCGTCTTCAAGATGGCCACCAACTGCGCCATTGATAGGAGGCGCAGACTGAAGCGGAAGAAGATTTCGCTTAGCGAAGACGAGACCGTTCCAGCCTCCGTAGAAATTGAACTCTCAAGGAGGAATGAAAGCCCGGATAAAGATGTAGAAAGGCGCGAGCTTTTGAGGATCGTTCAGTCGGTTGTGGACGAGCTTCCGCCCAGGCAGAAACTCTGCCTGATCCTTGCAGATTTGGACGGCCTTTCCAAAAAGGAGATAGCCAAAACCCTGGGATGTCCTCAGGGTACTGTCAGGTCAAATCTGCATATCGCTCGCCTTAAATTGCGCCGCGCCCTGAAAGACTTCAGATAGAGGTTTAAAGCTATGCCCAAAGCCTATCCCGATTTTGAGGAAAAGGCTGAGAAATATCTCGACGGCGAGTTGTCGCCCGAGCAGGAAGAGGAATTTCTCAGCCGCGTGAGGAAAGAAGAAGAGCTTTCCCGCACACTGAAGGAAATGAAATTTGCAAAGGACGCCATGCAGGTATATAAATATGTATTGCCAAAAGCGGCCGAATTCAACTCAACCCGAAAAAGGATTTTATCCGCTATTTATTGATTGCAGAAATATAAAATCCCGCAAAGCAAAATATTTTAATATTGCAGGCAGTACATATGGATAAAAAAAGCCCCATCATCACGATGGGGCTTTTAATTCTGAGCAGTTAACTGCAGGGTCAGCCTATCTCCTGCGAGCTTTCTTCTTGGCTTTCTTCTTGGCTGACTTGGCTGTCTTACCGCCTTTGTGCAGATAACAGTATTTGGCTGGAGGCGTAACCATACGCTTGCACCTCTTGCCATCTGCAGTCACGCCTTTGCAGCGGACTTTTCTGGGAGCTTTCTTCGCCTTGCTCACTTTCTTCCTGGCGGTTTTCTTCTTAGCTCTCTTGGCCATGTCTACCCTCCTCGAAATTCTAAAAGGTTTAAACCCAATTAAAAGTGACATGCATATCAGCTATTTAAAATAATTATAACAATTTATTGTCAACATGCAATGTTTAAACACTAAACTTTTTATATTTTTTTTATTTTTTTAATGCTTCAAAGTATTAACCAAATCCGACAATAGAGCCTCTGCTGCTAAAGCATATCATTGTTTACCACGATAAATACACAGGAGATTAACAAAGGATACAGTATGCCCAAACATATGATTGCCATCCCGGCGGTCATCGTAATTATATTTTTGAGCGCACCATTTTGTGCAGGTGACTTCAAGGACTCAGCATTACATCAGAGAATAGACACAAGTGATGTTGAGTTGCTTTATCCTATTGATTGCACTTCCAGTCTTACAGCGGCGTCAGCCTGCACAGTACGCATGGCAGGAGAGGCATACTGGGCGATTTCTGATTGGATGGCTGGAGCGGAAATATACAAGAGCTACCAAGATCCATCAACACAGGAATTGAATGGCGACTACCCCTTTGAAATTTACGCAGTGGCAATGCAAATGCAGTTCAAGTCCTCAGGCAAAATATATGCCTCTGCGGATATCGAAGCAATTGATCCCGATTTATCCCTGCCATCGTGCCCGTACCCCGGCGGAGTAATTGATATATCGTCCAAGCAGAGCTTTCATATTCCCCGGGCGGGAGGATATATATTAGTAATTCCCTTTGAGAAACCGGTAACAGTAAACTCACCATATTTCTGCGGGTTTTATTTCTCGAATGATATATCAGACATGGGACCGGAAATTGTGATCGACAATGATCCATACCTCTGCGTGAATTGGAATGATTGGGGCGAAGGCTATATCGATCTGGTGCAAAATGAACATCTTCCTTTTCCCGGAAACCTGGTGTTGTTCTCCATCGGACGTTCGGTGGGTTCAGGAGGAATCATGTCCAAAATCCGAATAATATCGCCACCGGATAGTTCGCAAGTTTCGTCCAAAATACAATTGAGAGCAACTGAACTGGCAGACAAAAATCCTAACGGGAATTGCAGGTTCGAGTACTACCATCCATTAAATGGATGGACTCTTATCGGCAAGGATAATAATTCTGATGTATCACTCAGGAATGGTATTGTGCCTTTCTCATACCAAGAAGGTCTTTCATTCTCATGGAACGCCTCCTCTCTGGCTGAAGGCTGGTATAAGGTTCGGGCAACGATTTATGATCAGAACCAGGATCTCAGTTCAGATACGATAAACATATATCTCGACAACACTCCCTTCGAACCTGAATTCAGACATCCGCCCTGGGGAGATACTATTTGCGATTCAGTGACATTTATCGTGGATTTGCTCGATGAAGATGCCAGTTTTGTTCAGTTCGAATATCTCAATGCTCCGGATACTTTAGCTAACATCACTCCTCTCCTGCTTCAATCGAAATATGGCGATGTCGATGGCGATGCCAATGATGGCAATCGCTTCGCTGATGGTGAATACGGCGAGTTTTATAACGCCCCGGTTCTTGCTGCAGCTTATATCCGGTATTTTGCAAATCACGGTTATCCGGACCTTGCAAGAGACGGCAAAACATCTCTCACCGACCGGGTAATTGTCGAAGAGCTCGCTGATTCCATGCAAATCAGGCAGAATCTGGGAGCGACGGATGATAATTTTATCCGGGCTGTGCAGGAGTATTTAGAACGCAACGGAGACCAATTCAGGGTTGATTTGCTGACCAGCCCCGCCATAACGGATTTTGATTATATTATGGGCTTTAGAAAAGGTGCTGTATTGGCAGCTATCGGCCAGCCTTACGGCCACTGGCTGGGTATAGCGGAAATAGGTTTCGGTTCGTCCAAAGACGGGCTCTATCCTGTAAAATTGTATGAAACCAAATCCGGATCGCTGCTGCAATCCACTTTGCGTTTTAATCCGCTTCCGGAGATAATGTACAATGAGTCATACAGGACAGTTGATCTTGCCCTGGGGATATATCCGAAAAACGATAGCCCCGCCGGGGAAGTCTTCGGGCTGGATTTTAACCCGTCCGACGGATTCGGTTTTCTCTGGGATATACCGGAAACAGAGGGCTCCTCATATTATGTCGCATGTAAGGGGATTGATACAGAGTCGCATACAGGAGAGGGAATTGTCCGGATCCATATTTCATGCTCGGGCAATCAAATCCTGGGGGATGTCAATACTGATAATTATCTGAATGTCTCCGATGCAGTCTGGATCATAAACTACGTTTTCGCGGATGGTTTGGAACCGAGACCTTTTCTAATGAATGGCGACATAAATTGTGATAAAAATATTAATGTTTCCGACGCCATATGGATTATGAATCATGTCTTTGTGGGAGGATCGCCGCCCTGCAATTAAGGTAGTGTATTATAGAAAGAGCCGGCCCAAAAATGAGCCAACTTTTCTTATTTCAGAATTTGGTATTACCGATCGAAGAAATATGAAATACCGACTTTAAAATTTCTCATGACCCCTCTCACCTGTGAGCTTATGCCGCTGGCAACGACATATTCTCCGGTATCCTCGCTGATCAATCGCTGTGTGGCCAGAGTGCTGACACTGTAGTCGCTATATCCAAATTTGCCATTAATCCACAAACCGTCGAATATTCCTACAGCAGCACCCAGCTCAAACAGCCAGGCGGTACCGCCGTCTCCGGAATTCCAGGCCTCCAGAGAATCCTGACGGATTATATGATCGTCATAATCATCAACGCTAACAAAAGGTGAAACCCCGAGCTTGGTATTAAATATCAGTTTTTCGGGGATCGCGGCAATTCCGAAATTCGCACCGAATAGAGGAATATGCAAATCCTGCTCATAATACAAAACTGCACCCTCAATCATCGTATCCAGCGGTGGATCGTATTCAGTGCCACTCTCAAGATTATAAAACCAGAGCTGGTTCAGATCAGTCATCGTGAACTCGGAATGATATTTCGTGTACTCGAAAAATGGTCCAAATTCCAGACTCTTAATTTTGAAATCATATCCCAGCGCGATTTGATAGTAGTACATATCTGTGTGAGGCGTGGTCCTGCCATGTGCCAGAAGAATATAATCTCCCAGATTGGAGCTCAGCCAGTCAAAATCATCCATAATTTCGTCCTTGCTTGAACGATATTCCTGCCAGTAACCCACACTTGCGGAAAAGCCCATGTATTCCGCATATACATTTCCGCCTGAGAGGTAGCTGCTGAATGGAAATTTCAGGCGCGAATTACCGAAGATTTGAAGGTCCTCTTCTTCCAACGTCAGAAATTTAATCTGATACTGGGTGAATCCCTCACGTCTCTCCGTCCCAAATTCTACCGATAAATCAAAATCTGCAGAACAGAGCTTTTCCCCCAGGGGAAGCAGCAGGAACATAACAGTGAGAGCAATGTAGAGTAAATACTCGCGGCGCATATAAACTCCTGTCTTCAGACACGGATATTAAATAGCCTGACTGAGTATGAAACCGCAGTCAGGCGGTCATATCTTTAAAATCTCCGGCCTATTTCAGCTCAGCTTTAAATTTCTCTGTAAGGGCGGGAACTACATCGAACAGATCTCCCACTATTCCATAGTTGGCAACCTTGAAAATAGGCGCATCTTTATCGCGATTAATGGCAACAATCGTCCCGGATGACTGCATCCCCACCAGGTGTTGGATTGCCCCGGATATCCCACAGGCGATATAGAGCTTGGGATTTACCGTTTTGCCGGTCTGCCCGACTTGATGCGAATACTTAATCCAATCGGCATCAACAACTGCACGGGATGCTCCTACAGCTCCATTGAGAACACTGGCCAATTCCTCGATCAGCTTAAAATTCTCCGGGGCCTTGAGGCCGCGCCCGCCGGATACGATGATATCCGCTTCAGTCAGGTTTATAGATCCTTCTCCACCGCCAACATTCTCTTTGACATTGATCTTGCTCTTAACCAGATCCGAGGGAACCTCCGGCTTTTCCACCTCACCTGAACGGGAGTCATCCTTCTCCGCTTCAGGCATAACCTTGGGCCGCAGTGTGGCTATCTGGGGACGCTGCTCGGAGAAGGTCACTGTCAACCAGACATTACCGCCAAAGGCCGGCTTTGTCGCCACCAGGGTACCGTCTTCCTTAGCAGCCAGGCCATTACAGTCCGCCGCCAGGCCGGTCTCAAGAAGGGCCGCCAGGCGCGGGAACAGCGCCTTGCCATAAAATGTCGCCGAACCCAGGAGTATTTCCGGCTCATGCTTTTTGACCAGATCAGCAAGCAGATTTGCATAAGCATCATCACGAAACTGTTCCAGCTCCGGGTTATCATAGTAAATCACCTTATCAGCGCCATACTTGAAAAGATCAGCCGCGGCATCATCCATACCCGAGCCGAACAGCACTGCCGTGATTTCCGAGCTCTTGGCCTCTGCCAGCTTTTTTGCAGCGGCCAGCAATTCATAGGTAACGTTGGAAAGGCTGCCCGTTTTCTGCTGCGCGAATATCCAGATTCCCTGTGCCATCACAACTCCTTTATCTTATTGATCTCAAATTGCAGTTTTTGATTAAGGTCTATTATACTAATTTTGTGCTCAAATGCCAGTCTTTTCAAATCCTCATATTCAGGATAATAGCGCTTCCTGCCATCGACAATATACACCTTCGTTCTAACAGGCCCAAAACTCGTTTCCATGGTCTCGATCGAGCGTTTGAGCTTGGTGCGGTCCAAAAGACAATACCTCATTCCCGAGGTTGTCGAATTGGCAAAAATGAATGATGTCATCCTGTCCTTATCTTCAGGCGCACAAAGTACGGTCAGCAGTGTCCCGGGGCGGTTCTTCTTCATCTG
>JAABVY010000250.1:0-1066 GCA_011777135.1 Candidatus Zixiibacteriota bacterium
ATATCTTCGTTTTATGCTTGCGGGACTGCTCAGTCTCTCTGTCCTGTTTGTTGCCGTGATACCATCCCAGGCTGCAAGCCTTGCCCAGAGCAATTTAGTGCGTTTTACTCTGGAGAATGATACAGCTCAATTTGCAGCCATTCGTCTCGAAAGCCCAACAGCATTTTATTATCTCTCAGCTCAAGCCGACGAAACAAGAGTCTTTACACCTGTTCGTGGAGAGTATCAATACACTTTCTACTCTTGTGGAACCTATGTGACCGGTACAATCGATCTGACGAGGCAGCAGACGCTGACAGCACCCCCATGTGGGTCGAAAATTCCATCCGGCAGTTACACTCCCGGACACATTGATGGCGGTGATTTGCTGAAACTGGTGCGTATAGACCTGGAGAATGACACCACAACCAGTGCATTGATCATCTTGGAAGGACCGAGCACCTTCGTATTTACAATTGCCAAGGGCTCGACCAACCACTATACAGTGCCTAAAGGGACATATGCATACACCATGTATGCCTGCGGAACAATTTCGCATGGTACATTCTATGCCATCAAGCAAGACAAGGAAATGACCTTCACCTGTCCATAAAATACCTTCTTGACACGAATAAACTCACTTTCATTTTTGAGAGTGAGTTTATTTATTTTAACGCTCAAGTGATGGAGTTGTTGATCAATATGCCGGAAAAAATACTTACCGTGGACGAATAGCAAACAGTAAAAAGATGATAGCGATCACAAGAGAAACGATGCTCAGAACGTTATGCTGTAATGAAAATAGTTGAATGCTGCTGAAAAGAAATGATCCAAATATGATCGCAAAAACGATGCGGCGGTTTTGCCTCTGTATGCCATCCAAACGTTTATCGATCTCTGGATGGTTCATTTGCAATCTTCCTCGTTTGATATTTGTTATCAGATCAGACATCTGGTAAGGCAATTGAACGACGGTGCTGACCCATTTTCCAGTCTCTTGTAAAATGGTTTCGAACTGCATATCACGTTCTTCAGCCATCAGTTTCTGTGCGTATGGTGCGAGACCGTACCAGACATTGAAATCTGG
>JAABVY010000250.1:1107-1567 GCA_011777135.1 Candidatus Zixiibacteriota bacterium
AACGCTTCCATCTCGTCGAAACCGATTCCCTGAAGTTCCGACATGCTCATTCCCCAGAAACGGTTAAAAGCCTCTTCTTCAGCTCGTATTAGTACATCGATATCCGCCCCGGGGAGGAGCACACCGATCATCTGGTACGAACGGACGATCCGTTCTGGATCCCGTGTCCCAACCCCGAGAGCCATCTCGCGCAGTCCGGTTTTGACCTGTGGTGGAACTTTGCCGGTCATACCAAAGTCAACGAAAGTCAAATGCCAGCCTTCAGACAATTCTGAGTCTTCTTCTGCCCTGCAGCCTCCTGGAGAGACGAACAGATTCCCAGGGTGGGGGTCCGCATGGAAAAAACCATCTTCGAAGATCTGCTGAAGATAGATTTCAAACAAGCGGTTGGCAACTTTTTTGCGATCGATACCTGCTGCAGTGATGGCATCATAATCGGTGACCTTAATGGCGGATACGT
>JAABVY010000250.1:1601-2012 GCA_011777135.1 Candidatus Zixiibacteriota bacterium
GCCAGGTTCATCTTTAAAATTCTCTGCGAAGATCTCCGCATTTGTCCCTTCTGAAAGATAATCCAGCTCTTCATAGAGGACATCACTAAATTCTTTGATCAGAGCTTTAACATCTGCCCGCCTGGATATCGGTGGATAGCGTTTCAGCCAATTGCCAACGGTATCAAAGGCAGAAAGATCTGTGTCGACAATTCTCTCGATATTTGGACGGAGAACTTTGACTACAACGTGAGTGAAACCGGTCTCTTGTGCATCAGCCGCGTGCAGCCTGGCTCGATGAGCCTGTCCAAGGGAGGCAGCAGCCAGTGGATTGGTAGCGAACTGGGAATATTTTTCCGTTATGGATGCGTTGAAATCTTCCTCTGCAACTTTCCGCAGTTCATCGAAACTGATCGGTGGGACTTCATCCTG
>JAABVY010000250.1:2070-2624 GCA_011777135.1 Candidatus Zixiibacteriota bacterium
AATCCAATTCGAGGTAGAAACGCATCCCAAAATAATATTTTTGTTATGACCGTTCCAAAAAAGATAATGATCCTGAAATATCGGGTGCGCAGCATATAGACTCGTTGCTAGATGGTTTTTTATCAGTGATTACTTTTACTATACCAGGAAATAAATATCTGATCGTATTAGCCCAGTAATTGAGAAATTATACACAAAAATAATCACCTGTTCGCTGTATCTTATCAAATTATGGTATCCTTTTTTATCTTGATGGATAATGTGACCAAAAACGTATTTAGTAGAATAATAAGTGGGACAATGCAAACTTGAAATAACTATGANNNCCCAGAGCGTAGAATTTGATTTACCCAACCGGAAGAGATCAAACAAGAGCGGACCGATTCGATGGATCGCTTCGCATGCTTTGCATTACTGGTACCTGGGGGTCGTAATCACGATTGGTGCTATCGGGAATGCTGCTCTGGCAGCGGTCGTACCCGTGTTATCTGGACGGGCATTGAACGCTTTAATGGAATCGCCGCCTAATCAAAATACCCTTTTACGAATCGCTT
>JAABVY010000198.1:0-1682 GCA_011777135.1 Candidatus Zixiibacteriota bacterium
GCTGGATAGTATACTGGAAACGCTGAAGCTGATATCCCAGAACTGACGCCAGGTTTTACTTTCCCGCTTGCTCCTGAAATCAATCGCCACAGCCCTGAAAATCAATCCCAGAAGAAGAAGCATCATAGCCATATAGAAACCTGAAAAGGCAGTTGCATAGACCTCGGGGAAGGCCGCAAACAGCGCTCCTCCTCCTGTCACCAGCCAGACCTCATTTCCATCCCATACCGGCCCGATGGCATTGAGCATGATACGCCTTTCCTCATCTGTCTTTGTAAACAGATGTAATGCTCCGGTGCCCAGATCAAAGCCATCCAGGATGGCATATCCTGTAAAAAGCACACCCACAAGCATAAACCAGATAGTATTGAGATCGAAACTCATGCCATATGCCCTTCTTTAAGCTCATACTTTTCCGGTCCACCCTTGATCTTCTCATTAAGCAGAAAGATAAACAGAGCAAAGAGAAGAATGTATATCAACGTAAACATGATCAACGAAAGCAGGACCTGCCCCGCGCCCACACTTGCGGAAAGGCCGTCTTTAGTTCGCAGCAAGCCATAGACGATCCAGGGCTGCCGTCCAACCTCCGCAGTAAACCATCCCATCTGATTTGCAATTTGCGGCAGCAATACCGAAAAAACAAGCACATATAAAAACCAGCGGGATTCAAACAGGGAACCGGTTTTCCATTTGAACGCGGCTATCAATGCCAGAAGTATTAATAGCATTCCAATCGCCACCATTATATGGTAGCTTTGAAATACAAGATTGACTGGCGGTCTATCTTCAGGCTCAAAGGAATTCAAGCCCGTGACCGGTTTTGATGCATCCCATGAAATCAGGAAACTCAACAGGCCGGGAATTTCGATGCCTGTCACTTTTTCCTCATCCTCGTCGACCCATCCGAACAGATATAGCCCGGCTGGCGCGCTCGCAGGATAATGGGCTTCCATGGCGGCCAGCTTTGCAGGTTGATGCTCGGCCACAACATTGGCGCTGGAATGACCAGTCACAAGCTGAAGAACGGAAGCTACGACAGCGATCACTATGCCTATTTTCATCGATCCCATGGCAAATTCCCTGTGCTTGTTTCTAAGCAGGTAGAAAGCACTGACGCTGAGCACAAAAAAGGCAGCCGCCTGCCATGCGCCCATGTAAACATGGCTGATGCGGTCGAGAAAGGATGGATTGAAAACCACCTGCCAGAAATCGACTATTTCAGCCCTGGCGCTGTCTCCTGTTCCAACTATATGATGGCCGGTGGGCGTCTGCTGCCATGAGTTGGCAACCACGATCCAGATAGCAGAGAAATGCGCCCCGAAAGCAACCAGGATGGTTGAAATGAAATGGGTGGTCGGCTTTACCTTGTCCCAGCCGAAAACCAGTATCGCCAGAAAACCGGATTCGAGGAAAAAGGCGAAGATACCCTCAGCCGCCAGGGCACTTCCGAAAACATCGCCAACAAAACGCGAATAGGTGGCCCAGTTTGTTCCGAATTGAAATTCCATTACAATACCGGTAGCCACCCCCAATGCGAAAATCAAAGCAAATATCTTTACCCAGAAGCGGGTCATGCTGTGATACATCTGATTCTTGGTCTTCAGGTAAGCGCCTTCCATGATTACAAGAAAAAGACCAAGACCAATACTCAAAACCGGGAAAAGATAGTGGAAACCTAT
>JAABVY010000198.1:1735-17438 GCA_011777135.1 Candidatus Zixiibacteriota bacterium
TCCATTCATAAATTTACACAGGGATTATTCCCTGTTTATTAAAACGAAAAAGCCCTCCGCATGAAGGGCTTTGATACATCACACCGTACTGATATTTCTAGTATTCCCAGCTTCCCTCAACTACCTCAAACGGCCGGCGACCATTTTCGACAAACTCTTTCAGCGTCAACATATATGCATGCCAGCCCTGATAATAGTCTTTGTTATAACGACCGGGCTTGAAACCCTCATGAGTTAATTTCACTCGAGTGCCTTTTTCTTCGGGTGTCAACTCCCACATTGCCTGACTGCCACCATCGGGATCGTAAAACCAGCTGTAGCCAAGCCGTCGATTATTTTCCAGATGGGTGATTTTCACGGGGCCTATCTGCCTGCCGTCCTCGCTGCGCCAGCCCACAT
Source organism: Candidatus Zixiibacteriota bacterium (assembly GCA_011777135.1). GTDB lineage: Bacteria > Zixibacteria > MSB-5A5 > JAABVY01 > JAABVY01 > JAABVY01. Next base: position 2,135 of record JAABVY010000198.1, read on the forward strand.
CATAGATTCCTCCGATTTGGGGATCTACTTCCTTGATTGTATCCGCAAACCAGAGGGAGAGAGAATTTTTATCAATCAGGGCCCTGAAAACGTCTTCAGGGGCGCGTTTAATGCTAATTTCACGCTCGATCTTCTCATCCGTAATATCGGTCAGGTAATTCAAGCGGTAATCAACCTGCCCGGTCTCAACCACATGAACGAGATTTGAGAGAGAGACAATCAGAGCATCCATCATCAGTGAGTCACGGGGGATATCGCGATGAGTCAGCAGCAAGGCAGTCTTGTCTTCCTCGGGACTTAAACGGAATTCCATAATCGTGGGACTGCCGTTGAGACTGAAAGAAAATTTGAAAAGAGCAGGCGGATTGTATTCTTCTATTAAAGCATTGCCTTCTTTTTCGATGAAAGTGGACATAAAGGAATGCGGGCCTCCGAATATAAATCTGCCACCGATCCTGGGCTCGATCTCGACTTCATCGCAAAACCACTGACACAAAAGGCCGCGATCCGTTAGATGCTTGAAGACGACAATATCAGGAGCATTAATTACCACTTTGAGGCCTATGGTGCCTTTGGTAAACATAACACCCTCCTTGTAATTAAATTTTTATTGATTTACAATAATATAACGGTGTTCTTGAAAATAACCTATAAAAAAAAGCCCTCTTTGCAGAGGGCTTTGAAAATACACTCAATCTATTTGAAACGTTTGGGCGAGCGGTTCTCCCATACAACGATCAGGGGCGAAGCCATAAATACGGATGAGTATGTACCGACCATAATACCCAGTATCAGAGTCAACGAGAAATCGCGAAGTATTTCGCCTCCAAAGATAAAAAGGATTATTACCACCGAAAGCGTGGTTAAAGAAGTTACCAGAGTGCGACTTAAAACCTCATTAATTGAGAGGTTGACAGTGGAAACAAAATCTCCCTTTCTACGAAACGTTTTAAGATTCTCCCTGATCCTGTCGAAAACCACTACTGTATCCGTCAGGGAATATCCTGCCAGAGTCAGTAGCGCTGTAACCATGAGAATCGAAACCTCCCGTCCCATCAGAAACAGTATCCCCAGCACCAACAGTACATCATGGAACGTGGTAAAGGTTGCTGCCACCCCAAAGCGAAAATCGAACCTTATCCAGATGTAAATCAAAATTCCCAGGATGGTCGCGAGTACCATCCAGCCAGCGGAACTTTTCAAAGCCCGCCCGATTGACGGATCCGTTATGCTGGAAGATATCCTGTGGAAAGGATTATCGGGAAATTCCGCAATCAATATTGACATAATTTTGTCGGCAATGATCTCCGAGGTATTAAGCTCAGCAACCATCAGGCTGTCCCCGGTCTCAGTTTGCGCCTCTTCGACTTCCTGGGAAACATCGATCATACCGGACTTGAGCTTGATTAAAAATGCCAGGGTATCGCCCACATGCACAGTTTGAATTCTGGCCTTGGCCAAACCCTCGGTCGCAAGAGCTGACCGAAGTTCCTCGGTTGTCACCGGCTCCTCAAATACACCTGTAATCTCAGCACCACCCGAGAAGTCGATACTGAAATTGGCCCGGCCCAACACAATCATAATAAAAGCGGCAATTCCGATCAGAAGGAGTATGCCGGAAACGGTAAAAGAATATTTTCTTTTACTGATAAAATCTATATTTGTCTTACCTATTAATCTGAACATCGCGCATACTCCTCCTAAATACTCAGCTTCCTGTAGGTTTTTCTGAATTCAAATATCGTACGAGTTACAACCAGAGCCGAGAAGAGCGAGATCAAAATACCGATCATCAGAGTCACGGCGAAACCTTTAACCGGCCCGGAACCGAGGGAATTCAGAATTATGGCAACGATCAAGGTGGTAATATTGGAATCTACTATAGCCACAGCGGCGCGTCCGTATCCCGCGTCAATAGAGGCGCGTACGGTTTTGCCAGTGCGCAGTTCCTCTCTTATCCTTTCAAATATGAGCACTGCGGCATCAACTGAGATACCCACCAGGAGTACTATACCCGCCACCCCGGGCACCGTCAATGCCACCGAAACATTGGGCATCCTGTTTAGCATGGCCAGCACACCCATCAAAACAAACAGGTTGAATAACAGGGCAATGACAGCCACAAAACCGGAGGCGCGGTAATAAAATATCATAAAGACAGTCACCAGGGCCAGTCCCAGAAGAGAGGCGGTCAAACCATTTCTGATTGAATCCCGTCCCAGCGATGGTCCCACGATAACATCCTCGCGGATGATCAGCCTGGTCGGAAGAGCGCCGGATTTGAGAACATTGGCAAGCTGCACCGCATCCTTGTAAGCCGCACCCGAACGCATGGTAATCTTACCGCTTGTGGTAATCTGGTTTTCAATCGTGGGAGCCGACTCAACCCGGCCGTCAAGAATGATCGCCAGCGGTTTCTGGAGATTGTTTCCCGTTACGCTTCCCCATCTTGCACGATAATTGGATTTGACGTTAAACAGGACTTCCGGACGTCTGAATTGATCCGTATTGGGAGTAATGCCTTCCAATGACTCTCCTGTAAATTCCACGCGTTTTTTGACCAGGTAGAGCTTATCATATAAAACTCCATTATAATCTACAGGTCCGGTCGAGAATAAAAATTCCGAGCCCGACGGTATCACTTCCTGTACTTCGGGATAACGCAGAATCATCCGTATTTTTTCCTTGCTGGCTCCCCGGATATAGAAGGCCGATCTTTCAGCCGGCATTANNATCGCCAATGGGTACCTTGGCTTCTTCCTCTTCAGCCATGACGGTATCTTCTTCACCCTCTTCAACAGCTCCGGTATCCGCCATTTCTTCCGTCTCTTGTTCTGCTGCAGTGTCTTCGACAACACCGGTATCTGTTTCCGCCACGGCGGTATCGGGAAGTTCCTGGGCAGTATCCGGATCAGTTCCGAATTCAGCAGCCATAACGGCATCTATCTTTTCGATAGTCTGGTCTGTAACAGTAGGTGTTTCCAGAAACCGGAATTCGAGTTTTGCAATCTGGGAAATCTGCTTTTTGGCATCCGCTACAGAAATTGAATCTATACCTGGAATTTCGACCACAATTTGGTTGTTCTTGCGCTTACGAATCTCAGGCTCAATCGTTCCCATACCGTAGATACGGTTGGAAATAATTGTCAAAGCCTGGTCAGCGGCATTGGAGGCCCCTTGCGTAGTCAAATCCGCAACATCCGGCTCGAGCACAAGTCGTAAGCCTCCTTGAAGATCAAGCCCGAGCTTGATCGACTGGCGGACCAGATCAACGTAGCCTTCCGGGTCGCTTCTGCGCATCGCTGCCTTATCTTCCTCACTCATTGTCAAAAGCCGAATGCTGGGGATTAGAAAGAAAAACGACGCTATCAGAATGACCGCAATAGCCACTATTCTTACCGTTTCAGTTCTTCGCATTCAGATGCATTCCTCCTAACTAAATCAATATAGAAAATTAGTTTGACAATATAGTAGGAATTCGGATGATGTCAACGAAAATATGATATATTAGAATTCCCGTACTTACCTATAAGATAAAGGGTTTTGCGGCAATATCTTAGTAAAATTATCTTCTTTTTAAATGAAACTTTTTATAATCTCGCACGAACAATAGTTCGATATCTTAACAGGGGCGATTTATGCCTGGAACTTGCGAATTTATTTGACTATTATATTTATGCAGGCTAATTTGGGTTAACTGCGATGTTGATTAATTCTGGAGTATTGTGATGCTGAACAAAATTATTTTAGTTGTTTTTGCTCTTCTCGTTATTGTATCAGGCATATACGCTCTGAGAGACGATAAGGAATATACCACATCCTCAGATGAAGCGCACCAGCTTTACCTTGAAGCCGAGGACCTTGCCTATAAACTTTATTTCATGGAATCCAGCGACAAGCTTCACCAGGCTTTGCGGCTTGATTCCAATTTTGCCATGGCCCTGATCACGCTGGCTCAGCGCCATAATATGTACGGCCATGCTGAAAAGCGCGATGAACTTGTAGAGCGGACGATGGCCCAGTACGACCGGCTCAAGGATTATGAAAAGGCTTATATTGACATAGTAAGAACCTCTTTTGAAGGTGATCCAGAAGAAATACACGCTTTGATCAAAAAATATGTGCAGAGATTTCCGGAGCGCGTCGAGGGCCGCAACTTTTTAGCCATAAGTCACTGGGAAAGAGGCGAAATCGAGAAGGCAATCGACGAGTATGAGAAATTGCTCGAAATTGATCCCGGTTTCACTCCGGCCTATAACCATCTTGGATATCTGGAATACAGCAATGGTAACTTCAATAAGGCATTGCGCTATTTCGATAAATATCTGCAGCTTCTGCCCGACCAGGCCAACCCGCATGATTCCAGGGGCGAGATTTTGATGGCGGTGGGACGTTATGATGAAGCCCTGGATGAATTCAAGACCGCTTATCAGATTGAACCTCAGTTTGACTTTGTGCTCTATCATATGGCCGAAGCCTATATGGCCAAGGGCATGTACTCCAAAGCCGATCAAATCTTCAGAAGGATTGGAGACCTGGTCCGAGAGCCTCAGGACAGTTTGAACCTGATGGTGAATGTCGGACGGTCGTACTGGAGGAGATGGGATCCTGAGATGGCCAGGATTATGGCTGATTCGCTCTATCAATTTGCAGAAAAAAGAGAGTCTTTGCAGGCAGCTCGCTTTTGGGGGGATGTAACTCATGGCTTTGCTTCATTGCTGGATAAAGACTATGATGAGGCAGAGAAATATCTAATCAGGGCCAGGGAGTTTACCGGGAAGTCGGGTGAGAAAAAAGATCTTGAGTCATCAGTAAACTATGGCGGCTGGATTGAATTGCTTCAGGCTTATATCAATATCGGCCGTGAAAACTATGAGGAGGTACTGGTGCTCGAGGATCTGCTCGAAAACAAACAGCTCTGGCGTCCGGATCAGAAAATTGACACAAGAAATATACTTGCTCAGGCCTATTTGAAGCTGGGCCAGAAGGAAAGAGCTTTCGACCTGGTGCAGGAGAACCTGGACTTAAATCCAAATCAGTCATACACTTTGATAACACTGGCAAGACTTTATGAATGGGACGGACAGACAGACAAAGCTGCCGAGACTCTTCGGAATATCCTGACCGGTGTTTACGCCAATGCTGATCAGGATGCTCCCAGGATCAAGAAACTCCAGGAAAGGCTGGCGGAATTGACTCCGCAGGCGGCCGAGCTCTGACATCAGATTTTTCGCGCAAGGTACGATAAATATTGAATCCGGGAACTATCCCGGATTTTTAATTGTAAATATATAAATATATTTACAAACCGGTGAATTTGATTATCTTATCCGCCTTATGCTGAAGAAACCGCCAGTACAGATCATAATATTGCTTGTAATCGGGATACTTGTTGGAGTAATTAACAACCTGGTATCACCCAATAAAATCCCCTGGGTTCAGGAATATGTTATTATAGATGAATCCGGCGAAAAAGTCGAAATGCCCAAATCTTATGATCAGCAGAGCTCTGATTCACTTCTGACATTTATAAGTACCAAGATGGCTTATGACATTTTCAATCGGGGTGAGGCTGTTTTTGTTGATGCCAGGACCCCGGAAGACTTTGAATCCGGGCATATATCCGGGGCAGTCAATGTCGATTTCGAGGCCAGCGATGATGTATTCTACAGCCAGCTCGATAATCTCAGCGCTGTTGCTGATCCCGAAACTCCCGTGATAACATATTGCTCAGGCACTGAATGCGATCTGTCGCTGGGATTGGCCAGATACCTTCAATCAGATGTCGGCTACAGAAATATCTACGTCTATTTTGGTGGATGGGATCAATGGATTGAATACAACCTTCCGATTGAATCAGGAACTGAGGAAGCGGAGCAAATGCAATAATGAAAGACCTTCTCACAAATAAATGGCTGACACTTCTCGCCAGGATAGCGATTGCGATCGTTTTTATTGCTTATGCCTACCCCAAGCTCCAGGTGCCCAGAGATTTTGTCAAGGCGGTCGGCGGTTATAATCTTGTCCCCAATGACCTGCTTAACCTGTTTTCGATTATCTTACCCGGGATCGAGATTACTATCGGAGTGGCTCTGTTGATAGGTCTTTTCACGAGAGCGGCATCCTCGATTGCGGTAGCCCTGATGATTATCTTTATGGGCGCGTTTGCCACAAGCTCCATTCTGGGAATTGAAATCTTCGATTGCGGATGCTCAGGAAGCGAAAATGGCACCGAGCAGGTTGATCCAATCACCTTTTATCTCAGGGATATAGCAATTCTGATCGGGGCGATCATTGCATGTCAGGGCAAAAAGGTACTTGCTCTGGATAATATTATCTTTAAGAAAGATTCCAAACCTATTCAGCCAGCGTAAACCTCCAGTGGCAGAATTTCTCTCCATCGTATTCATCAGGAACGCATCTCACACATTCAGTTTTAATTCGTGAATCGATAGTCTCAGCAAAAGTCGTATATTCCACAATGCCCACATCTTTACAGGGAAAAAGCGGCATATTTTTGCGCTGACGGGCCGACTGCACGCGGCAATTAATCATCTTAAGCTCAAGGGTATCATCGGACATCCGTTTAATCGACTGCTCGTTTATGAAGGCATAAAGCCTGAATTTCAATGCCTCCGCCAGACCCTCGAGACCAGGATTTTCTGAATGATTCAGGAATTTCTTTATTCGTTTAGCTTCAATCGGCGAGAACCGTCCCCAGGCCACGGCATCGAGCTTCATTGCTTTCTCGATGTCGAATTCCTTTTCAACGGCCTGAAACCAGAGCCCGTCATGCGCCAGCCACCTTTTGGCAAAGCATGAAAGAAGCTCCAGCAGATCTTCTCTTTCAAGCATATCTGTCTGCGGGAATTTGCTCACTTATTACCTCCCAAAAGCTGCATTTACTTTGATGAATAATCGAGCGGACGCTGGCGGACAATCGGTATCGAATAGCGCATCAATAGCTCATCACCGGCATACACCTCAAGGGTCACCGAACCATTGACAGTCTTCATATTACTCATAGGAACAAATTCAAACTCGAGTTTGCTTTTCTTCCCGGGTTTAATCTTGTCATCCTTCAGCTTCGCCTGGCCCAGATCATCCGTATAATCCACAATCTTGACGCTCAATTCTTTATCACTATTGTTGACCAGCTCAACCTCGGCAGTCCCCTCAGCCTCAGTATCGGGAGGCGTATATTCGATTGTTCTCGGCTCTGAGGTGAGATCCGGAGTTTTCATAGTGGGGGATTCGACATAGGCCTTGATAGAAAGCGGGAAAAGCCCGCGTGGTTCCATATCGGTTGTTATCTTCACTCCCTTTTCAGTACTGCCTGAGGCTCGGCCGGTGGAAAACGTTACGGGCATTATAGTAGAATCGCTAACTCCCAGAACTCTTTTGTCGACTGGGGCTGTTGTACAGGCACATCCGGCCTTTATATCCAGAATTCTCAAAGTATCATTGCCGACATTCTTTAACACAAAATCATGAACCACTTTGGCCTCACGGGGAACGATTCCAAAATCAAACACGCGTTCTCTCAGATCCAGGCGTCCTGATTTTTTAGCCTCCTGAGCAATCAGGAGACTGAAGCCAAACAGCAATCCCAGAAATATTGCCAGCCATAAATGAAGCTTTTTCATTATCCAATCCTTATCTTTGAAGCATTTTAACTAATTGATTTTATACATGCATGACGATAGTTCGATCCGAATTTTAATAAGAATCGGGAATATAGCCCAAAAGCGGGCCTCCGTCAAATCTATTATTTTTGAGTCTCTTCAAAATATTGTTGATTATATCAATCCATGATATTAAAATTTGTCAAACGGTAATCTCCATTACTATAAATAAAGACCATTCGAGCGATGCCAAGGAAAAAAGGTAAATCAGGCAAAAAGAAGTCTCCCAAGGTTAATAAGACCGGCGGCACACCTAAACCCGGCAAAACAAAACGACCGGGCAAGATTCCTTCCGATAAAAAAGGACCCTCATCCGGCAAAATCCCCGGCGACAAGCAGAAGCCCGAAGCAGAGAAGGACCTCATTCCTCAGGAGGAGACCCAGGAGCAGAAACCGGATGAGGCTGAGGATATCCTTAAAGGAGATACGGAAGAAGAAGAACCGAAGAAGCCCTTTCCGCCCCGGGAAAAAGAAGAAGGTGATGAGCAGGCCCAGGAAACCGAGGATTTGGTTAAGGAACCAGAAACTCCTGCGGAAGAAGAACCGCCCGAGAAAGAACCTGAGGAAATAACGGAGGAAGAAGAACCTTCCGAAGAAGAATTCCAGCAAGAGGATACGGAAGAGTCTGCTGCCGAAGAAGAGAAGTCGCCGGTTGAGGAAGTCAAAGAGAAAATAGATGCTACCTGGGACAAAATAAAGGAAATCAGGAAAAAAGTCCAGGACGCCAAAGACAAGGCATTGGATTCACTGCCGCCTGAGGTCAAGCAGCTCTGGGAGGAAAATAAAGCCAGACTCGAGGAATTAGACGGCGGTATTATTGACAATCTTCGTCAGGCCTATGAGGATGCCCGTGATCTGTGCGCCGACTGGCAGGCGGCCGGGAATGATGCTGGTGACGCCGTCGACGAAGCTGAGGAGTCATTCGATCTCGCCCTGGAAGCATTTGATAAGGGCCAGGAGGCGATTAAAACCGCCGGAGGTTACATCGAGGATGGTACCATATTAGAGAAACTGAGCGAAGTCTGGGGTCTGGTCCAGGAAGCCAAGGATAAAGGTATGGAGGCCAAGGAGAAGGCCGAGGAGGCCTGGCAGAAAATTCAGGATGCCCACGAACACTGCTCAGCCGAAGAGGAGGAAGAAAGCGATGAAGAGCAGGCTGAGGATGGAGAAGCCGCGGAAGAAAGCGAAGTTGAGGAATCCGAGGAAGAAGAGGCGGAAGGCGAGCCAGACGAAGAAGAAACTGAAGATGAGGAACAGCCATCGGAATTTGCAGTAGCGCCGAACCTGACCAATACGATTGTACTGGAGGGTATATCTCCGGGTGAAGATGAAGAGGGAGAAGAGGAGATAGAGCCCGATGAGGTGCGGGTGATCGAAATAGCCGATGTACAGTTCAGGACCGACAGCGCGGTACCATCACCGCTAGAGACACCTGCAGCAGTCGGCGGGCAGATTCCGGCTTTGCAGGCCATACGTCTGGCTTATCTTTATGCAGAGCAGAATAGCGAACATCAGCTTCTAATTGCAGGTCATACCGATACCACCGCTTCAGCCAGATTCAATTTCGAGCTGTCAGCATACCGTGCAAAAGCGGTTCATGCTCTGACAAGCGGCGATGTCGAGGAATGGCGGGAGGCAGTGAGTGCAAAAAACTTGGTCGAGGATCGTCAATCAATATTGAAATATTTTCACGGTTATGAAGGAATAAGTTCTGACCCGGGCCCTGTAGATGGTATCGAGGGACAACGTACCCGTAATGCCACCATGGGATTTCAGAGAGGCTATAATAGAATTTTCAATAATGAGATCACGGTCGATGGCGTCTGGGGAAATCAAACCTGGGGCGCAGTCTTTTCATTCTATGAGAAACTGCTAAAAGACAGCCTGGGAGAAGGACGTGAAACTCTCGCGCATTACCGAGGACAATTGACCTGGTATCCAACTCGTCAGATGTGCGCCTGCGGTGAATCAATTCCACAGGATCATCCGGGGGCGGATGAGTACCGGAGTCAGTCCAACAGGCGTGTGGAGATTCTATTTTTGAGCGAGGAGGCTGAAATTGAGTTCACCTGCTGCACGGAAGAAGGGCCATTTGCAGAGGAAGTCTGTGATCGGGATACATGTCCGCTGTACGGGTTAAATGAGAATCAGGAGCCGGTTCATAATTTCAGCAATATAACAGAAGAGGGATTGATAAATACTGCAAATATAAAGGTCTTTTTGAGAGATGTCTTCGGGAAACCTCTCTCAAACTTTGGATATACCATTAGATATTTGGGCGGAGAGCGGGAGGGCAGGACTGATGATCAGGGAATGCTGGTTGAGGAAGATGTCCCTGAGGGCGAGGTAAGAATCGAACTTGAAAACGAGCTTTATGCTGACTTTGAAGATGAGGATTCGGGCGAGCAGGTCCTGGATACATTTGGTGACGAAGAAAGGCCGCCCTCGGGAGGTGAGGAATCATGATAGTGTCATGCGATGAATGCAGCTGGGGCGAATGTATAGATGAGACCCCGGCGGTCTGCCCCGAGTGCGGGAGTGCTAATCTCACCGCCGAGGCGGATACAGCGATTCCGGAGGAGGCCAGAACCGAGGATGGGGCGACTGCCGTGGTGCGTCAGGATACTGTTTTCCCAACCACCTATCCCCCTCCGCAAAACTACCCTCATCGCGCGAATGAAATGAGCGCACAGGACTGCTTGCAGGAACTGGCAGATATGGGCGTTGATTTTGACTGGGTCACAAGGAGTCCAATACCTGATGCAATCATTCTTCCCAGGCCGATCTGGATTCTGGGAATTCATCTAAAATACAATGCAAGCTGCAGACCTGAACGCGACTGGGAACCTCCCGAAGCGCCATCAGGTGAACGGGAGCCATTTGATTTGTCGGCCGGCCCTCAACGCGGTGGCAGAAGAGGGCGGGTGATCGATGTCAAGGCGGCGCTGGCACTCGCGCGCTTTTTCCGTTATCTGCGGGATTTGAATGTTAAGCAGGTGGATCATGCGGGTATTTTTCCGGGACGCGGTGATATAAACAGGCCCCGCCCCAATGTTCCGCATGTCTGGGGCAAAGCGATTGACTTCTGCTGGTTTTATGTCAGCGATGGCAGCCGCCATGAGGTAGCAGGATTCCGGGGCATTCCCATGGCGCAGGCACAGGCAGGCAACAATTGCCCGGACTGGGGGATTCTGGAGGATGTGCCCCGTACGCCCAAGGAGAGATTCCTGCGTAATCTTGATACTGAGCTGAGGCGGCACTGGACTCTTATTTTGAGCCCGGATGACACCTCACGCGGAGTCGGGTCTGGAAACCATACCACCCATTTCCATGTTGATGTTCATGAATACCGCAGTTACTGAGAACTGCTGGAAAAATAAATAAAAAGCAGGGAGGCGAAATGTCTAATTCCTTTTTAACGAAATCAATAATCGTTGTCTTTTCAATATTTTTGATAATGGCACCATTTATAGTCGGCTGTGGAACGGAGGATGAACCTATCGAGAATGTGACCGAGCCATTATCACCGGATGATTTCAGCGCCGCCTATGACAGCGCCCGACTGGACAACATATACTTTTTGACCGATGAGCAGGCTGAGGAATTGGCCGACTTCCACGGGAATTATCTGGATTTGGTAAACCTTCAGCAACTTTCAGTGGAGCAGGCCTCACTTTTGGCCGAATTCAAAGGCAAGGGTCTGGATCTATCGGCCCTGGATACTATTTCTGCTGATGTTGCTGATGAGCTTGCAAAATCCAGGGCATATCGGTTGTACCTTAATGGTTTGAAAAACATTTCACCCGCTGTTGCTGCCGAACTTGCGGATTTTGGGGGGTACGAAATATTTCTCAACGGCCTGACCACTCTTGGGGAGGAACAGGCCGCATCACTGGCCGGCTATGACGGCAAGTCAATTTATCTTAATGGTCTAAAAAGTGTCAACGATGATGAGGCACAAGCCTTGTCACAATCTCAGGCCATGTATCTAACCCTGGATAGGCTGGAAAACGCCAGCGATCAGCAAATCATTATGCTGTCTCAGTTCAGCGGGCAGGGTCTGTCTTTGAATGGGCTTGGAAAGCTGACTGATGCACAGGCACAGGCTCTTGCTTCCTTCGGAGGCACGGAACTATTTCTGAATGGCATCGAGCAAATAAATACTGCTCAGGCCGAAGCATTTTCCAATTTTGGCGGGGAGCAGTTATATCTGGTTGGATTGAAATCGCTTACTGAGAAACAGGCTGAGAACCTGGCGGAATTCAAGGGCGAGCTTTTTGTCGATAACCTGGATTCGGAATCCATGGCTCTCTTAGAAAAATACAGGGATTCGCAGCCCAGGTAGCTTACTCATAGTTCGCAACCTCAATATTGTGAAAAAAATATCTAAATACACCTGATTCCTACAAATATTGATTTGACTATTAGGCTTATTTTTTTATATTCACCCCTTAAAGTTTAGCGAATCCCTTTGGATTATTCGTATATTTGTAGATGGCAGTAATATATATACTTTAGCACTCTAATAAGGATTTGAGTCACAGCTTAAGCGAGGGTTACAATGTCAGTAATTCAGATTCTGATTTATGCATCAGTTTTGGTTTTTCTTGTGACAAATATCACNNTCAGTCTTGGTTTTTCTTGTGACAAATATCACAAGATTTATACGAATGGCATCCACACCAATACATCTCCGCTGGGAATTGTATCCGGTTGCCCATGATATCAGACGCTTCAAATATGGCGGGTCATTTTTGGAAGAAGCCGACTGGTATACCAAGAAAATACACAAATCTATGCTGGGGGAAATGCGCGTGATGCTGCCAGAGATACTCCTACTGAAAGGAGTCTGGGAATATAACCGCGGACTCTGGTTCTGGTCCTTCACCTTTCATATCGGCCTCTACTTGCTTACTGCGCTGATCTTTATTTTAACACTGGGCGGGATCATCATTGGACCAAATATATTTTACGGGTACGACGCCCTTTCCTTGATAGGAAAGATCATTTACAGCCTCAGCTATGCCATGTTAATTGCTGGCTGTGTGATCGGGACTATAGGGACCCTGGGGCTAATTATAAAGCGATCAACTGACAGAGAAATGTCCACCAGCTCAAGTTTCGGCTCATATTTCAACCTGATCTTTATAGCGGCTATATTCATTTCAGGGCTGGTCTTACTTTTCTCTGGCAATGCGGTGGATAAATTGATAAAATTCTATTACAGCATGATTACCTTCCAATCGATGCCGAATTTGGGTGCTGCTTTTGCGGTGCATGCAGTTATCAGCGGACTCTTTATTCTCTATCTGCCTTTCACCCATATGACACACTTTTTCATGAAGTACTTCACTTATCACAAGGTTCGCTGGGAAGACACTCCCAACATTCGCGGCAGCAAGCTCGAAAAGAAAATACAGGAACAGCTTTCTTACCCTGTGACATGGTCAGCTCCCCATATTCATGCCGACGGTAAGAAAAATTGGGCCGACATCGCTACCGAGGAGGTCAAGAAAGATGAAAAGTAGAGTTAAAATAGAAGACATAAGCAAACCGTCAAAAAAACTCACGCATCTCGACATTGACGAGTTGATGCCTTTGCCTCCTCCCTATGACAAGATCGAGGAACAGCCGGGATGGAAGGCTCTTTCTGAGGATGCCATCGAAAATCTGGAGACCAGCCTTGACGATACAATCGCAATTGGTATCCCCAAGCCAAAGACGCATGAGGAGGAAAAAGAGCTGGTAGAGAGATTTCTACGCGGTCTTGAGAAACTTCTTCAGAAAGAAAACAACTGGACATTCCTGCAGCCCCTGCTTCTTTCTCTCGAGCATTGCGCCAAATGCCAGACCTGCACCCAGGCCTGTCCCATATATGAAGCCAGCGGCAAGCAGGACATCTACCGGCCGACTTATCGTTCGGAGGTCTGGCGCAGGATTGTGCATAAATACCTCAAGCCGGGCGGAAAATTCTTCGGCCGCCTTTCCCACGGCGACATTGATTTGAACTGGACAACCGTTGCGCGCTTGATGGAGCTTTCTTACAGATGCACATTATGCCGTCGCTGCGCGCAAACCTGCCCGATCGGAATCGACAACGGATTGATTACACATGAACTGCGCAAGGTCTTCAGCCAGGAGATGGGCATCGCCCCCAAAGAGCTTCATGAAAAAGGTTCGGTTCTTCAGCTGGAGGTCGGTTCATCTACCGGAATGAATGCCGAAGTGGTTAAGGATAATATCGAATTCATAGATGAAGACATGCAGGATTTGACCGGTATAGAAGTACATACACCCTGGGATAAAGAGGGTGCGGATGTCCTGTTGATCCACAATGCGGGCGAAATCCTGGCATGGCCTGAGAATCCCGGTGCCTTTGCAATCATTCTGGAAAAAGCAGGCATAAGCTGGACTCTCTCATCAGATATCGCCGCCTATGACGGCATCAATTACGGGCTCTGGTATGACGATTTCCAGCTCGGCAAAGTAGCTATAAAGCATGCCGAAGCCGCCAAGAAACTGGGAGTAAACAGGATAGTGGTGGGCGAGTGCGGCCATGCCCATAAGGCCCTGACTGTGATCGCTGACAGGGTCCTGACCGGTGATTTCAATATTCCCCGCGTCAGCGCCATGACCCTTCTGGAAGAGATAGTATTTTCCGGCAAGATCAAGTTCGATCCCTCCAAGAATGATTTTCCGGTTACCCTTCACGATCCCTGCAATATGGTCAGGCTGATGGGTATCGTTGAGCCGCAGAGGAGAATCCTGCGCTATCTTTGTCCCCAGTTCCGTGAGATGGAGCCTCATGGTGTCAATAACTACTGCTGCGGTGGCGGTTCGGGATTTGCAATTATGTCCGGACACAACTTCCAGGATTGGCGTCTGGCTGTTTCGGGACGCATGAAACTCAAGCAGATAATCGAAGCTTTTGAGGATCACCCCGAACCGGAAACTAAGAAATATCTATGTGCCCCTTGTTCCAACTGCAAAGGGCAGCTCAGGGATCTTTTCAGGTATTATGGCGTGCAGGAGAAATCCGGAATAATTTATGGCGGTTTGGTAGAGCTGATTGTCAACGCCATGGTTGATGTCAAACAGCCTTTCATTAACTTTGATGAGATGCAGTAAATAATTAAGCGGGAGGTTAATCTTATATGTCAGACGGCAGACTGATTCTGGTAGTGGACGACGAGGAGGATGTGGTATCTTATCTCACCTCTCTTCTTGAGGACAGCGGATATGAAACCATCTCTGCCCTCGACGGGGCCCAGGGATTCAAACTGGCCAGGGAGAAAAAGCCCGCCCTGATAACACTGGATATCACCATGCCCGAAGAATCGGGTGTCAGAATGTTTAGAAATTTACAGCAAACGGAAGAGACTTCGAAAATCCCGGTGATAATTGTAACCGGCGTCTCCTCGGATTTCAAGCAGTTCATCGAATCAAGAAGACAGGTTCATCCCCCGGAAGCATATTTTGAAAAGCCGATTGATAAAGATGAATTTCTGAAGAAAGTAAAAGAGCTGATAAGCTGAACTGAAAATCAGATTATTGTGATGTAAGCGGACAATCCCGTGATTGTCCGCTTTTCTGTTGCCATAATTAATAAAGCCGTCCGG
>JAABVY010000155.1:0-222 GCA_011777135.1 Candidatus Zixiibacteriota bacterium
GGGAGGGATATACCGTGATGGAGATGGAAGCCGGGCCGTTTTTGAGCAGTATCTATGAGATGATACGGCCGCAGCGCCACCCCCGCAACGAAATTGTCGACCTGCACCATGCCCCTTTCCCCATCGGCATCCTCCATTACGCTTCCGATACCCCCTTTAGCAAGGGTCAAAACCTCGGCGCCCAAAACCTCTCTTACTTTGGTATGGATCCCACCTACGCCA
>JAABVY010000155.1:312-482 GCA_011777135.1 Candidatus Zixiibacteriota bacterium
CATTCTAAGAGGCATCATTAAAGAGGAAATTGGGCACCTCTCCCCATCGTAACTGGTAATTAGTACTTCAGAAACCTGGTTTTTCAGATTGATGAAATCAAAGTATTTATGACAACCAAACGAGATTTAGAATCATTAAAAACCCGGTTCCTCTAACCAATTACGGATTT
>JAABVY010000155.1:588-1087 GCA_011777135.1 Candidatus Zixiibacteriota bacterium
CTGGAGGCGGCGGAAGAAGGTTTTGGAGGTAATTTCCTCCACATCTTGCTCCCGCTTTGATTCATCCACCTGGATATTGAACTGCTTCAACTGATTCTTGAGATTGTCTTCACGCTGCTTGACTTCCTTGACCATGGCGAAGAAGGCCGAGAGAAGCTGCCGGGCGAGGGCTTCATCCGCTTTCCTGGCATCAATAATTGTCGCCTGCACCGTTTCAAGTTGATTTTCTACGAAGGAATAATCGCCTTCGGCCACCCGGTAGCTCCACTCCACCGAATTTTGCAACAGCATGACATTAAAGCGCAGCCGTTCCGAAATATTTCGGGCAAATTGCATACCTAACTGGGGGTAATTGTCAATAACCGAGCGAAAATCTTCGTTTGAAAGGCGATAAATCTGGGCCGGTGAGAGCGCGACTGCCCCTGCTGACCGAGGTTGTTCATCCAACAAGGACATTTCGCCGATAATTTCTCCTGGGCCAAGCTGATTGATGGTCAGT
>JAABVY010000057.1:0-2835 GCA_011777135.1 Candidatus Zixiibacteriota bacterium
TGTTCTCCAGAGCAAGGGTGCGGTGCTCGAGACCTCTCCTGACAACGATTTCGATCTCATCGGGCGAGAAGGGCTTGAGGATATAATCGTAAGCGCCCTTGCGCATGGCATCCACCGCATTCTCGATCGTACCGTAAGCGGTAATTACCACGACAACTGAATCCGGAGAAACAGCCTTGATCTTCATCAAGAGAGTAATCCCATCCATCTCGGGCATACGCACATCGGTGAGAATAAGATCATAGTCGGTCTCCTCCATCAGCTTAAGCGCTTCAGGTCCTGACAGCGCAGAATGCACTGAATAGCCGGCGCGTGTAAGAGTCTCGTTAATAAATTCGTTTACCAGCTTATCGTCATCAACAACCAATATCATGTCGCTCATTGTGATACCTCGTTTACATTTTAATGTAAATTGGCAGGTATTTCAAGGGTAATATCCGTCCCCCGCCCGATTTCGGAATCTACTTTAACTTCACCTTTATGCAAAAGGACAAGTTTCTTGACTGTGGCAAGTCCCAGCCCGGTTCCGGAATTTCTGGTGGTGAAGAAAGGTGTAAACAGCTTCTTCTTGTTTTCCCTGCTGATACCGGAACCCGGATCGGAAATCACTATGCTCAATTTGTCGTCGGCTACAACCGAGAGTTTTATCTCCGAATTTCCCTCCTGGGCCTGATGGGCATTCAAAAGCAGATTGGTCAAACACTGGCTGATATGCTGGGGATCGAACTGCCATTCAAGCGATTCGGGCGAGATAATCAGATCAATATTCGAAGCCTCTCCGTTTTGCTCCAGGGTCATTCGAAAATTTGTGACAACTTCCTCGACAAACGGCTTTATCCTCACAGCTTTGACTGCCGGATGAACTTCCTGGGCGTAGTTGAGGAGTGACGACACCGACTTATCCAGGTTCTCGACACCTTTGATGATCTTATCAACAGTCTTAATCCTTGGATCGTCATCGCTGAAATCCTTGCGCAGTAGAGCGGCAAATCCCAGAATCCCTCCCAAAGGATTGCGGACTTCATGGGCCACGGTGGCGGCCATTTCGCCCAAAGCTGCCAGGGTCTTGACACGGGTAATTTCATCTTCGAGCCGACGAATCTTCGAGATATCATGATAGAGCTCGAGAGCGCCGGAAATCTTGTCATATTCGTCATAAAGAAGCGCTGTCGAGAGCGAGACAGTCAGCTTTTCTCCCGTTTTCAGAGTAATTAGTTTTTCCTCGGAAATCGCAGGAGACTGCGTCTGCATTGTTCTCACGGCGGAATATTCCGGATTGCTGTCGGAGGCAAACTTTAAACCATGAAGCATTGCTGTGCGTTGATCGATCTTTAGCAGCTCACAGGCGGCCCGGTTCATCATCGTGATACTACCGTCGAGATCGTAGACCACTATCCCCGAGGGTACCGATTCAGTCAATTTTTCCAGAAAATCCTGTGCTTTCTGATTTTCAATCAGCGCCCGACGCAGCTTGTAGTTAGTTTCTTCCAGCTGCTTGTTCAATGATTCGAATCTTTTCTCCAGACTCTTGTAGGAGGCATTCAGTTTCTCAATTAAGCCATTAAAGCTCAAGAACGACTGATTCAAATCGGAAAGTTTGGAAATGTCCGGATCAGGCCCTCTCTTAACATCCTCTTCCTTCATATGGAAAAAATATATACATGTAATGGCAGATCGCAATAAAAACAATTTAAAAAACTGTTAAATTATTGCACAATGTAAAACGCCGGCGTAATCAGTTTAAAGAATTTTAGATACTGATTGCGCCGGCGTTGATTTTGACTTTTTGCAAAATTGTGGAGTCAGAAATGCCGCGGATCACACTTATCGGTTCAAATCCGCAGCATCAGGATTTTTTTCCGCCTTATAGATAGGAGTCTGATTCTCCAATATCTTCTGTTTTTTCAATCAGGTCGAGGAGCTGTTGCAGCCCTTTCCTGATTCCTTCCATCTTGGCTGCGGTGCCGGCAACCTGGTGAGGCGCAGTATCCAGAGCCTGTAACGCATCAAAAACCGCAAAGGCCTCTTCCATATTTTGCAGGGCCGTTTCCTCAATTTTATTGAAAGTATCGCGGATTTTCGATCTATTCTTGAAATATGTTGCCGGTAAAGCTTTGCGCAGGGTGCTAATCTCCTGCACCATACCATCGGTAATCTTCATCAGGTTCTCAACCCGTTCCATTATCTGCTGAGTCGGTGCTGCTGTATCTCCTGATGTTTCCTCAGTTTGTGATCCGCTCTCTCCGTCTGTTTTTCTCAATTCAGGGCCAGGTGCTTGAATATTCTTAAAATCCTGCACAACATCATTGACTGAACCTGTTAAATTCTGCAATTCGGCGTGGATTTTACCTGCTAAATCTTTTATTTGCTGCATTATATCCTCCGTCGCTACTCGGTCTGCATAATCTGCTTAATTTTGCTGACAAGGGTGTCGGGAGTGAAAGGCTTGACGATATAGCTGTTGACACCCGTCTTCATAGCCTGTTCGATGTCGGCCTCGACCGATCTGGTGGTTACCATTAAAATCGGGAGGGACTCGAACTCTTTCATAGAACGCACATTGTTTACAAATGTCAGCCCATCCATCTTCGGCATGTTCCAATCGGTGATGATACAATTGAAATCTTCCTCTTTCATTTTTTCCAACGCATCCCTGCCGTCACTGGCTTCTACTACATCTGAGAATCCCGCTCGCCTCAGAGTATTAATGATGATACGCCGCATATTCGGACAATCATCCACTGCGAGAATCTTAGGCTTTTGCACTGAATTTCTCCTTCAGTCCTGAAGAGGTCGCTATAAAGATCATAATGACAATCTACCAATTCACAATCG
>JAABVY010000057.1:2900-8139 GCA_011777135.1 Candidatus Zixiibacteriota bacterium
CCTGCGCTACCGAGATTATTGTCCAAGATGTGGAATTCTTAAGTAACTGCTTTTTTTCTTGCTGTTTTAGAACGACCCGGCATCGTGGAATCACTATCCTCCCGTTCCAGGCCATTATTGTCCGATTTACCTCTGATCGATTCCTCCAGCATCCTTACTTTTTCCTTGAGCAGAGTGATCTCTCTTCGGAAATCATATTCCTTTATAGCCGCGGTAACGATGTCCCTAAGCTCATTTAATCGAAATGGTTTCACTATATAATCAAAAGCGCCTGCTCTCAGCGCGTCGATGGAGGACTCAACAGTAGGATAACCGGTCATCAGGACGACCACAACATTGGAATCGAGACCGCGAATCTGTTTCAAAGTCTCGAGCCCATCCAAACCTGTCATCTTGAGATCGATCAGGGCCACATTGTAATGATTCTCCTCCACCATTTCCAACGCCGCCTCGCCTGATTCGGCTACATCCACCGTAAATTTGAGTTTGGTGAAATATTCTTCCAATAGCTCTCTCACAAAAAGCTCATCATCAACAACCAGAACTTTTTCGGTTGACATAAAAACTCCTATTACGAAACTGGGGCTTTTTCTTCCAATACCGCCTCGATGCATTCAAAGAGGCGATTGATGTTAAATGGTTTAACAATGTAATCGGCCACTCTCAGCCGCAAGGCTTCGATGGCTGATTCGAGCGATGGAAACCCGGTCATAATTATAACCGGCGGTCCATCCTCCCTTGTATTAGCCCTCCTGAGCATCTCCAACCCGTCCATATCGGGCATTTTAAGATCAGTCAAAACGAGATCAATCTCATCCGACCGTATGATTTCCAGAGCTTTCGAGGCGGATTCTGCCAGTATGATATCGTAATTCCGAGAGGTAAAGAAATCATACAGCAGATCGCGAATCAAAAGCTCATCATCAACAACCAGTATCCGCGGCATCAAATTCTCCCTTCTAAGACGGCAAGCGCCTGGGATGCTGCCTCGGCAACATCCGGGTTTGTATCGTTCACAATATCTTTCAGGACCGCCAAAGACCTTTCATCCTTGAGACCCGAGAGCGCTTTGGCAGCCGCAACTCGGATAATATCATTTTCGTCCGCAAATAGACTCAATATCCTTTCGATGACCGACTGATCACCCATTGTACCAATCACATCAATGGCATGAGATTTTACATCCAGATCCCGGTCCTCGAGGAGGAGGGCTATAGAACCAAGCGCGCCCGATCCTTCCAGACTGACCAAGGCATCGATGGCGGCTTTACGGACCCGGGCATGATCGTCGTTGAGAACCTCCCGGATCGGCTCCAATGCGCGCCTGTCGGCAATCCGTCCCAGGGATTCCACAGCGGCGCACCGTACCTCCCATTCGGGGTGATTCAGGGCCGTAATCAGCGGCTCCACTACCTCACGCTCCCCAATCCATCCCAGGGCTGTAGCGGCTAATTTTTGACGCCTGATTTCAGCGCCGCCAAGATCCCTGCAGAAAAGATCGATAACTTCCTGACTCCCTATTAGTATCAGCGCCCCTACACAAGCTTCACGTACATCGACATTTTCATCATCCAGCCATTTCAAGAGTTTCCTTACATCACAGTCATCACCAACCCAGCCGATGGATTTTATGGCGGCGCTGCGAACATCGCTTGATTCATCTTCCGCCAGTGTAAAAAGCGCATCCACGACATTACGATCCCCGATCTTACCCAGGGTCCAGGCAGCTTGCTCGCGTACTGCGTCCCCTGGATAGTTCACCAGCCTCATTATCTCTTGAACAAAGCGGGGATTTCCAGAGACGGCTATAGTCTCCAGAAGATTGCAGATTTCATCATCACTGCCATTGGAAATGGTCTGAGATATAATATCCGGATCATGATAGGAGTTGGAATTCTCCATGCGTGAATCCTCAGTTTGTTGCCGCGGTTTTGCGGTGACCGAATGCGGCCAGGGCTTCATTTTCCCCCGGGAATATGTCAAATATATGAGTCAGCTGGGTTATCTCGAATATTTCCTGAACATATGGCGAAAGATTGCAGAGCGCGATTTTGCCGTTAGCCCTGCGAACCTCTTTTAAAGTTGAAATGAGCGTGCCCAATCCGGAGCTGTCAATGAAATCGACCTGCGCGAGATTGAGGAGGATATTGACTTTACCTTCATTGAGATGCTCCTTGACGATTGACTTCAGTTCCGGAGAACAAGTATGATCCAAACGTCCCTTTAGATGAAATACTTGAAAAACCTGCGCTGACTTGACTGTAATCTGCATAGCTAAATTCTCCTGAAAGGAATGAATCCTCATTTGCCTGTTTTCAGAATTATTATTCTAGTGCTCAGAGGTCCACTCCACGTGAATTAGGTTCATAATATGCTCGTCTCTAGACTCACGCATCGGGAGCAGCCCCCTTCCGTTGGCCCTGAGACCAACCTGACTCGATACCCGGTTTACATTCTTAATTATCGGCAAAATCCCACTATACTCTATCAAAATCTTGACCGATTTTTCGCAGCGATATGGGGTTAGCTCGATAAATTTCGCTGATTTTATCTTTAAGTTCACTGATATCGTCAATCAGATCGGACACTATGGTATCTATATTTTATCGATCGCCTGAATCAGCTTCGCTTCTGTCAAAAAAAGATCTCTATCTTATTATCAGTTGCATATTTATATTCTATAATTCGAATGCAAGCGGATTTGATTACTTGACAAAATCGATATTTAGGATAAATTTAGATTGGGTATTTATAATATCCCGGAATCGCTTTTCGCTATACCTGTCAACAGCTTCCGGAAAATGATGGATGGCTAATAATATATTGATTACGGGTCCGCCGGGCTGCGGAAAAACTACATTAGCCAGGCAAATTGTCGCAGACCTTGATCTGGATGTCTCGGGTTTCTATACTGAGGAGATACGCAAAGATGGGAAACGACGGGGATTCCGGATAAAATTTCTAAGCGGTAGCTCCGGACTACTCGCCAGCAAAGACTACGCTTCGCAATACCGTGTGGGCGGCTATGGCGTTGACGTGGAACAATTTGATTCGCTTATCGAGAAAGAAATATTAAACATTATGAAGAGCCCATGCGTCATTATAGATGAAATCGGAAAAATGGAGCTTTTCTCTCAGCAATTCAGGGGATTGATAAATAAGGTGTTAGATTCGAATCAGGTATTGGTTGCTACCATCATGTATAAATCCCATCCCTTTGCAGACAAAATAAAAAATAGAACTGATATAGATTTGATAAGGTTGGAAAAAAGCAGACTCCAACCCGTAAAAGAGCAAATTCTGGATTTGATAAAAACATATAGTCCCGCGCAGGATTTTTAGATACCTCTGGAGGAGTCATGAACCTGACAGCTAAAAAGGCGCTTCTGCCCATTTTCCTCATAATCATTTTTATAAATACCGCTTTCGCCGGCGAATTACTGCAGACCTATAAAGGCACCCTGCCCAAGCCGACTGAAGAAGAATGGCAGGAGATGCTGGACAGCAGAGTGGACAGACATGCCTGCAAACAGAAAACGGCCAAGGCCTTGAACGACTACAAATATTCCAGGCTGGCGCTGTATCCGACGCCAACCTCAAACCAGCTCAAGGTCGATATGCTTTATTACGAAATCAATCTCGAGCTGAATTTCTCATCCATGACAATTGATGGCTTCTGTGAATCAAGAATAAAGGCTGTCTATGATGGAGTTGATGCAGTAGACTTCAACCTCACTAATAATAATGGTAATCTTGCAGTTTATGAAGTATACCTTAACGGCAGCCCCATAAGCAATTACAGCCATACCGGAGATCTCCTCACAGTCTATCTGGGGCAGAGCTTTAATTATGGGGATCAGTTTACAATCAGGGTTGAATATGGAGGCTATCCCGGCTTCGACGGAACCGACGGCCTCAAATTTTATTCTGATTGGGGAGTACAGATTGCCTACACTAACTGTGAACCCTGGGGCGCAAGATTATGGTGGCCATGCAAGGATCATCCATATGATAAACCGGATTCAATAGATGTCGTCATTACCCATCCCTCCAATTACACTCTGGTGTCAAATGGAGTCATGCGCAGTTCTGTAAGCAACGGAGACGGCACCTACACCACTCACTGGCATGAGGACTATCCTATAGCGACCTACCTGGTTCAAATCGGCTGCACGGACTATACTCTGTATTCAGACTCCTGGAATTACGCCGCCGGCCAGAGCATGCCCATTTATAACTATTCTTACCCGGGCGTGCCGGCCAACAGCGGATATTATTCCACCTACTATATGAATACGTATACCAAGCCGTCCCTGGAGGCGCTCTCATATTATTTCACGCTTTATCCATTTGTGGATGAAAAGTACGGACATAATCACTACGGTTGGGGCGGAGCTATGGAACACCAGACCCTGACCTCCATTTCCGCCTACTTCAACACCGAATATGTCATCGCTCATGAACTCGCCCATCAATGGGCCGGGGATAAGGTAACCTGCGAGAATTTTCATCATATGTGGCTCAACGAGGGTTTTGCCTCGTATGGTGAGCCTCTCTATTTCAAGTACCATTACGGCTACTCGTATTACAAGAGCTGGCTGGAGAGCCAAAAACATCTGGATGCGGGCACCCCATACGTGGAGGACATAGTCAACGACAACATGTTTGACAATACCACTGTTTACGACAAGGGATCATGGGTAGTATATATGCTGCACATGGTACTGGGCGATTCACTTTTCTTCGAGGCCATGGACAATTACTTCAACCATCCCCTGCTGGCCTGGGGCGGAGCCACCACCGAAGATCTGGAGATGGCCTGTGAAGAAGTCTATGGTTCCGATCTTTCGTGGTTTTTTAACCAGTGGGTGTATGTGCCCGGGAATCCAAATTATTTTTATTCCTATATGGAGGAAGAAGATCCGGTAAACGGCGGGTATGATGCATTTATACTGCTTCGCCAGGAACAGGAGGGTCCGGTGTTTCAGATGCCGGTCGAGATGAGAGTTTTTGCCGGCGGATGGGATTCCGCATTCACTGTATTCAACAGCCAGCGTGGGCAGGTCTGGGAATTAGATGTACCAAACCCGATCGACTCCATGTGGGTTGACAAGGAAGAGAAGATACTTCGCACGGTTGAGTATGATCCCGATTTCAGCCTGAGTATCCTGGTCGGAAAAGAAGTCGATACTGCTTATATAGGACAGCCCTATTACGCCGAATATACCGCTATTGCCGG
>JAABVY010000057.1:8207-13317 GCA_011777135.1 Candidatus Zixiibacteriota bacterium
CCTGGAAGGCGAAGTACCCGACATTCCGCAGCTTCTACTTCCCGATAACGGCTCCTCAACCTCCAATACAAAGCCGCTGTTTACATGGAGCGCAACAGCCGGGGATGGAGGTAACTATACATTCCAGGCGGCAACAGATCAGAATTTCAATAATATCATTGCAACCATTACAGGAATCACAGATACAACCTATATCCCCGCCAGCTCTCTTCCAGAGGGTACCGTATTCTGGCGTGTAAAAGCGTTCAATTCCGAGGGCCACGCCAGTGATTATCAGGACGTTCCATACCTTGTCATAATAGATTCTTCATCGCAACCGCAGCTCAGGGGAGATTGCAATGGAGATGGTTCAATAAATATTTCGGATGCGGTTGTTATAGTCAATTATGTTTTCATCGGCGGCGACCCCCCTGATCCGTTGATAATGGGTGATCCCAACTGTGATGGAGCAGTCAATGTGTCAGATGCGGTTTATTTAATCAACTATATATTCGTAGGAGGTCCGCCTCCCTGCGAGGTATAATTTCAGGCGGAGGAGATCTTGAATATAAGACTATTAGTTCTGATTTGTATTCTGGCATCATCCCTGTATATCAATGGTTTTGCATCTTCCGAAAACCCTCTGGATTTTGATGCCGATACTTACAGAACGAAAGACAGCGTCCTTCTCGAATTGCTGGAAGCAAAAAAACAGCTGCCTCCTTCGATCGTAAGAAACGCTGATTCCACACGGCAATCTGAGTTATTTACCATGCGTGCATTCGGACTTTCGGCGCCCACGGCAAATATGTTAAAATACGATGTCGAGCATTACTGGATAGACATCATTCTGAATTTTTCCGTACATGATATACATTCTCAAGTGACCATCACGGGTAAGGCGCTCGAAGATAATCTCTCACTAATCGACCTGACATTCAGGAGCGGGTTTACAATAGACAATATTACAGCCAATGGAGCTTCAGCATCCTATGTTCAAAATGGTGAGCTTTTTACTGTTTATCTTCCCGAAACGATCGACAGCGCCGAGGCTTTTCAGATAACTGCCCAGTATCATGGCTACCCTGTTTACAGCGGAACACCTCAATCCAACACGGGCGGCGGCCTGAGCTATGCCTCTCAGTACACCTCGCAGATATGTCAGACCGAATGCGAACCGTTTGGCTCAAGGAACTGGTTTCCCTGCAAAGATTTTCCATTCGACAAGGCTGATAGCGTTGACCTTATGGTGACGCATCCGGAGGGCATGACAACATCCGCCAACGGTCTTTTGCAATCCATCACCAATAACGGTAACGGTACCGCTACCACGCACTGGAAAACCAGGTATCCGATTACAACTTACGTCATACATTTCGTGACGACATATCAGAATCTCTATGAACAGCAATGGGAATACGCTCCCGGAGATACTATGCCTGTGGTTGTCTATGCTTATGACAATTATCCCCAGGCGGTGGACAACTATCTTACATATACTATTCCGGGACTGGAAGTTTTTTCCGATATTTTCGGTCTCTACCCCTTCGTGGATGAGAAGTACGGCAACTCTCTGTATGACTTATGGGGCATGGAAAACCAGACCATGACTGTTCTGGTGCCCCCTATTGCAGTGGAATGGATTATCATCCATGAAATGGCACATCACTGGTGGGGCAACCTTATAACCTGTAAGAATTTCCATCATATCTGGCTGAATGAGGGCTTTGGCACATACTCCGAGGCACTGTATTATGAATACCTATACGGTACAGACTTTTATCATGACTATATCCAGACCCAGGGCTGTCTGAACAGCGGCTCGGTTTACGTGGAGAATCTCGATACTGATAATATCTTTGACGGGCAGACTTCCTACAATAAAGGATCGCGGGTTCTTCACATGCTGCGCGGTGTGGTGGGAGATTCAGCCATAATAGAAATACTTCGTAATTATCAATCCGATCCGGAATTACGTTACAGCTGGGCCACAACGGCGGACTTTCAGGCGCATGCCGAGGCAGTTTACGGCTCCTCGCTGGACTGGTTCTTCGATCAGTGGATTTACGAGCCCGGTAATCCTCATTACCAGTATGCATGGATAAATCTGTATGACTCAGAAACCGGCACCAATCAGCTGGGCCTTCAGATTTCTCAGACTCAGACCGGGGATCCATATTATTTTCCGGGTTTCTCTATGCCTGTCCGGATACAGGTTTTCTTTGATTCCCAGGATACCATCCTCACGGTATTCAATAATGCGCTTTCACAGACATATCTTCTGGATATTCCGCTGCCGGCCGATTCTGTTAAATTCGACCCCGATAAATGGATTTTATCCACTGTTTTCGAGACTGACTTTGTTATGGGTGCCTCAGTCAAGACATTGGATACGGCGAGTTTGAACGAATTTTACTATCTGGAGCTGAACGCAATCGGCGGCACTCCGCCATATACCTGGGAGCTGATCTCCGGGCAGCTGCCCTATGGTGTAACACTGCATAATGAGGATTCATCTTATCTGGCAGGTTATCCGAGCTACCCCGCGGAATTCAATTTCAGTCTGAGGGTAACAGATTCTTCCAATCCCCAAAATACCGATGATATCTGGATAACGATTGTGGTTCTGGAGCAAGGCTATATCTGCGGCGACGCTAATGATGATGGCCTTGTTAATGTCTCGGACGCGGTCCGGATTATCAATTATGTATTTCTGGGAGGCGGGCCACCTATCCCATGGGATGCGGGCGAGGTCAACTGTGATGGAAATGTCAACGTCAGCGATGCGGTCTGGATCACAAATTATGTCTTCGTCGGCGGAGCTGCCCCCTGCGATTGCTGAGTTTTAAACGCCTGCAATATTCATGCGACATGAATAGCCCGTATCCGCCTCTAATTGCGCTTGACTTTCGGGCATTACCGTCTAAATTACTCTCTTTAATATAGTTGATTTTGTGGAGGTACAAATGCCCGTCGTAGTAAACGGCGATAATTTGACAATAGAAAGAGTTGTAGATGTCGCCCGGAATCATGAGAAAATTGAACTTTCCTCTGACGCCGTCAAAAGGATTGAAGCCTGTCGCGAACTGGTCGAGAAGAAACTGCGCGAAAATGCCATCATGTATGGAGTAAATACCGGTATAGGAGAATTATCAGAGGTCGTTCTTACACCCGAGCAGGTGGAAAAATTCCAGAAATATCTGATATACAGCCATGCCGCCGGCATTGGCGAACCTGCCCCAATCGAGGATACAAGGGCCTCCATCTTGAGCAGAATAAATGTCCACTGCAACGGTCATTCGGCGCTCAGGCTGAAGGTTGTGGAGACGCTGGTAGAGATGCTGAATAAAGGTGTAACCCCGGTAATGTGCCAAAAGGGTTCGGTGGGAGCCTCAGGCGACCTCTCCCCCATGGGCCANNGGAGCCGAGGCTATGAAACGTGCCGGCATCGAGATCATCACCTACCAGGCTCGTGACGGCCTTGCGACTATCAACGGTTCCAACGTAATCACCGGTATGTCCTGCCTGCAGTGGTACGATGCCGACCGCTGGCTGAAGCAGTCGGAGATTGCCGCGGCCATGGTCCTTGAGGTTTTGAATGCCAATATGTCCGGTTATGATGATCGTCTGCACAGGGTGCGCGGGCATAAGGGAGCGATTACGTGCGCGGAGAATATCAGAAGGCTGACTGAAAAAAGCGAGATGCTGGCGCAGAAGGGCAAGAAGGTCCAGGATGCCTATTCACTCAGGAGCACGCCGCAGGCAGTCGGCACCGGCAAGGATACAATGGAATTCGTGAGGCATCTGATTGAAACTGAATTAAACGGGGTATCCGACAATCCGATTTTCTTCCCGGAAGAGGATACGGTTATATCGGGCGCAAATTTTCAGGGTTCGCCGATCGCATTTGCAACAGAATTTATGGGCATGACCGTAACCACGATTTCGGTACTTTCCGAACGCAGGATCAATCGTCTCACTAATCCGCACCTCTCATCAGGTTTACCGGCATTTCTGACCAGGGGCGCGGGCATGTTTTCGGGTATGATGCTGGCGCAGTACACCGCTGGAGCGCTGGTCAATGAAAATCGGATACTCTCGCATCCGGGCGCTACCGGCTCCATCCCGGCCGCGGCAGACCAGGAGGATTTCGTTTCGATGGGCATGACCTCGGCCATCAAGTGTCGGGATATTATCGAAAATGCCAACGGTGTGCTCGCAATCGAATTTTTGTGTGCGGCCCAGGCGGCAGATTTTCGGAAACCACTGAAACTATCACCTGCCACAAGCGCGGCCTACGAGGTGATCAGGAAATATTCCGACTTTTTGGACGAGGACCGTCCCCTCTACGACGATATAAATAAGCTGACAGGGGTCGTGAAGAAAGGTGAGATTCTGGAAGCTGTGGCAAAAGTCAGCGGTGAATTGAAATCTTAGCAATAGATAATTCTATGTCGGATATACTTTCCAGATTTATCAAGAACCCGTTCGGATTTATAAAACGGGTCATATATAAAAAATTCATCGGCCCCAGAAAATACGGAAACGGCAGTGATTATGATGCCGCCCGCTACTGGGAAGACCGCCTTTCCAAATATGGAGATTCATTGCGGGGAGTGGGAGATGAGGGTAAATCAGACAGGGAAAATATCGAGGAATATGCCCGCGACGAGAAGACATTCTGCGACGTTTGCAATGGCCTTGATATAGATTTCAAGAACGCCAGTGTACTCGATATCGGCTGCGGAACCGGATTCTATACCGATATCCTGCAGAGGCAGGGAGTAAAGGACTATACCGGAATAGATATCACCAGCCATTATTTCGAAAAACTCAGGGAGCGCTACCCCGATTATAAATTTATTAAGAAAGATTTCACTTCGGAGAAACATGAAGGCGAATATGATCTGATAATAATGATCGAGGTCCTGGAGCACATAGTCAATGACGACAAGCTCGATTCTGCCATGGAAAATGTCAAACGATGCCTGAAAAAAAATGGTGTCTTCTTGATATCCTCTATCTGGGAAAAAGGCGGCAGGCATATGTTTTATGTGCGCAAATGGACGCTGGATGAGATCAAGGAGCGCTTCGAGGGCTATCTTTTCTCGGAACCCATACCATTCCGTGG
>JAABVY010000057.1:13345-20668 GCA_011777135.1 Candidatus Zixiibacteriota bacterium
TAGCGAATCCATTTCAATGCCCGTTCTTTTTTGAGGAAACCTGTTTATTTATGTAAACATTTTATTAAATTATAAGTAGAATAAGTGGAGATAAAGATGAATTTTATCCTCAGAAAACATGGGGTATCTATATGAAGAAAGCATTGGTGCTAATTGTATTTTTCGGCCTGGCGGTATCGCTGATTCTAAGCTGCAATGAGACCAGAATTGTCGATACCGGTGACGACGACCTGATTTTGCAGAAGGCAGGAGTTTTCTCAATTGCGCTTCCCAGCCAGAGAATTGCCGGCGAGGATATGCAGTTCCGTATTGTAGTTGATGCCGGATTTCCGTGCTATACGTTCGCGCGCTACGAGATCGAGGAAATAGAAGGTGAGATTTTTATTACGCCGATGGTTTATCAAAGGGGTAAGTCCTGTACAAATTACACTTCGAGAATCGATAGAAGCATGTTTTACATGATTGACGAGCCCGGAAAATATCTGTTCCATTTCTATGAGAGTGATCTCAGCTACAGACATTATGAGATAGAGGTAGAGCCGGCCCCGGAAGAATGACAAAATTGGATCTCTGTTTCTAACTATCCGCCTTCAAATTACAGACTTTACTGAAAAGCATTCAATTTTCGTTTCAGATTATTGCATCTTTTTTCGAAAATATATATAGGGTGAATTATGTGGACTTCCGGTGAAAAATATGAGGGCGCCTACCTGGGCACCGAAATCAACGAGGTCTGGTGGAAGCGCTACAAGAAGGATAAGATGTTTGCCCGGGGAAACGGCAAGTTCTGGTTTGATGAGATGGGTATCTATTTTCATCGATATCTCACCCGCCAGCCATTGTATATCCCCTTTAACCAGATGCGCGCATTCAAGATCGGCCAGTGGCACGCCGGCCGCTGGGCCATGCACATACCAATCCTCAAAATCATCTGGTACAAAGACAATCAAAAGCTGTCATCGGGCTTCGCGCTCACCAAGAAGCGCAGAGAACTGGTTAAGCTCCTCGGACTTTTCCAGCAGAGAACTTCGGCCGTTTTCGAGAATGCCTAATATATTGTTTCCGCTTGACTCCAAAACTTAATCCATTAAATTATCTATACACCAGGGATAAGACTCCATACTATCCTGTGACTTGTAAAGTATTGGGAGGAGAATCATCATGAAGTCTACAATTATATTGGGGCTTGCCGCATTATGCCTGCTTGTCACAAGCGGGTTAAAAGCGGGTCAAAGCGAAGACCCGGCACGCAGATTTAGCGATCTAGTATATGACGAATATTTGAATTACAGATCACCTTCGGAACTTTTCGAAGACAGCAACTGGCTGTTTTCCCAAGCGGCCCGTGATGCATATCAAAATAATTCGTCCGACAGGTCTGAGGATATTCTCTCTTTCTCGGGCAGTTCAGCCTGGATAGGCACGCTCGATCTCGAGATTTCAGATTCCATTATTGTAGAGCTTAATATAAATGGCATAAGGCTATTTGAATCCGATGATCTGGAGTCGCCCCTCAGCAGAATCCCGTTATTGTTCGGAATTGATTATGATCAAGCCTTTTTGCAGGATTCTATTCTGTACGTTGGGCGCAGGAATAAATTGCATATCTTTGACATCTCAGACCCTATCAAACCTGCCGAATTGAGTGTCATTGATGTTGGATACAATTTCATGGAAATCCATGTAGAAGGCAATCGCTTATATCTGGGAGCAATCCGCTATCATAGGGATTGGAATTCCCATCCAATTCTCAGTATTTATAATATTGCAAATTCATATTCGCCCTTTTTACTGGGCGAGTACGATACTCTCTCGGGTATAACGGATTTCCGTAGATTCGATATTAAGGGTAATACAGCTTATGGCATAAGCCATGAAAACAATAGATTGATCGCGATATCAATCGAGGATCCAGAGAATCCAGAGCTTATCGCTTGTGTCCCTACAATACAGCAGGCCTGGGATATAGAGATATATGATAACTTCATTTATGTTATGGGAGATTATGGAATCTGGCTCTATAGAATTGAAGACCCGAATGAGATCGTTCTGGTTACAACCTATTATATGTTATATGAAAACTGGTCAATCAAGGCGCATAATGGCAGGCTATTCCACAATAGGACTGAGAATATGAAAGTATATACTATCTCTGATTCAGGATACCTGGAATTTGAGGCATACTGCCCGCACAGAACGTCCTGGTTCAACTTTATTGTTAATGATAGCTTGATTTATTCACCAGAGTACGGGCATGGCTTCAGCATAACAGATATCACCGATATTAATAATGCTTACATTTCACAGAAATACACCAGTCCGGCATGGAATTTATATGGAGTGGATCCAGAGGATAACTGGGTTTATTGCAGCAATGGTATATCGCCGGCTGATTTCTGCGACCAGCTGCTGGCTATTGATGCCACAGATAAATCCAATCCTATATACGAAAATAGTGTTCCATCATCGACAAATTCGGTTCGTGTGCTGGCAGAACAGGAGCGGATTTTTGTTGCCGGTTCGGGACAAGGTCTTTTCATATATGACCGCACCACACCAGATTCACCAGAGCTTTTAACGAACCTTACTGATCCCCCATTCGTGGAACACGTTTCCTTGAAAGACGACTATGGCTTCGTTTCCTCCGGCTATTTCGGTCTGAACATCTACGACTTTTCCAATCCCGGAAACCCGGTGCAAGTCTCTCAAATCCCGAATACTTATTTACCAATGGTTTCTTATGTGGATGGAGACATTCTCTATTTATTGGAAAGTCAATATATTGGGCCGGGTTTGGACTTTCCCCACTATTTGAGAATAGTTGATATTTCCGATATTTACCAGCCGCTTGAATTATCCCTGCTGGAAATTGGCTATTTTTTGCCCATAACTTATGAGATACAAAAACATAATGACTATATCTATTGGGCCGCCGGGGATTCGGGCCTGGTGGTAATTGATGTTCAGGATCCGGCCAGTCCTGAACATGTGGCCTCCCACATCCCGCTGAATTATACAAATCAGAACCATAATCCAATCTGCTGCTATCTTGCGATAAAGAATCCCTATCTGTTTCTATCTGTAACCAGCGCCTATTACCTCGAA
The DNA here is from genome assembly GCA_011777135.1 of Candidatus Zixiibacteriota bacterium. Taxonomy (GTDB): domain Bacteria; phylum Zixibacteria; class MSB-5A5; order JAABVY01; family JAABVY01; genus JAABVY01. Next base: position 16,451 of record JAABVY010000057.1, read on the forward strand.
GTCCTCGATATCTCTAATCCAGCTAATCCGGAACTGGTTCAATCAATACCCTTTCCTCATTTTGTTAACGATGTCGAAATTCAGGATGATTATTTATACGCGGCATGCGCAGTAGGCATGTACATCTACGAGGGTGATTTTTCACGGGAATGCGGCGATGCCAACGCTGATTATAATGTCAACATTAGTGATGCGGTCTCGATTGTTAATTACGTTTTCGTTGGCGGTAATCCGCCAGACCCTTATGATATAGGTGATGTAAACTGCGATTCATCAGTAAATGTTAGTGATGCTGTTTCTATAATCAATTTTGTTTTCATCGGAGGGTATTCTCCTTGCGATCCTGATAATGATGGCGTTCCGGACTGTTGAGGTAATGATAGCCGAAATCATCCACGGGACTTGGCTCAATATGGATAGGCAGAATCACTCCATTCCGCTCCGCTTCATTCCGGATTCTTCACTATGGAACTTCTCTATTCCTTATACTTCTTCAGTTGGTGCTCAAGGATTCTTTTGAATTCGATTGGGTTTTCCGGTGTAAACAGAAATCGCCTGCAAAAGCCCTCTTTCCTGTCAAGTGCGACATGTTCCTGGAAGTTGGCCCAGTCCAATTTCAAGGCAGGTTTAAATCCTTTTAGCTGCAGGTCACCTTTGAGCAGACCTTTTATATCTGACTCTTTCACCTCAACTTTTTCGATAACATCAAAGGGTATTTTAATGACTCCGAAGAGCGTGGAGAATTCGAGATGATCTTCATAGATCCTGTACTCCTGCCAGATGCTTTTGAATGTCGACTTAGAGGTGTATATCGGTCTTTCATCCATAGCACATTCCTTTCCGGAAGCTGGTTTGTTGAAAAAAGGGCGGATTTAAAATAATGACTGCGATTACTTTGAGCAACAAAATTTGCCCGCAATACAGTCCGTAATTGCCTGACTATTTGCCTTTGCCATCCCCCACAAATAACATTTTCGGCGGTATCCCGGAAAAAAATAGGCAGGACCACAGAGGGGCCTGCCCGATATTTATCTATATAATTGAGGGGTGCCCCAAGCTTTAGCTTGGGATATATCTCTTATTGATCGAACCCAATCTGNNATTACTATTAGCCTACCGTTAATCATTCCAAATACGATCTATTCTATTCTTCGGCTGCGATCTTCTCCAAACGCTGGATGTGACGGCCGCCTTCGAATTCGGTTGTCAGGAATGTCTCCACTATTTCAAGCGCATCTTCCTCAGGCACATACTTCGAGGCCAGAGACAAAACATTGGCATCATTATGCAAACGTGTCAACTCAGCCATTTCAGCGTTTAGACATAATCCCGCGCGCACACCCTTGACTTTATTAGCGGCCATGATCATGCCATTACCGGTCCAGCAGATATTAATGCCATATTCGACAATGCCATCCGCAACCGCATGCGCAACTCTCAGGCCATAATCAGGAAAGTCGCAGGACTCCTCGGAGTTGGTGCCGAAGTCCAGGACTTCATCATGCCGTTCGATCAGAAAGCGCTTGATCTTTTCCTTCAGCGGATAGCCCTTATGATCAGCTCCCAATGCTATTTTCATATGCTATGCCGTCACTCCCGCTTCTTTGTACACGAAGGTCAGCCAGCCATAAGGATCATTGCCACCCATCACAACATCAAAGAAGGCATTCTGCAGCTTCTCGGTAATGGGCCCGCGTTCGCCGGGGCCAATCTTAACGCCGTCAATTGAGGCAATTGGAGTAATCTCCGCCGCCGAACCTGTGAAGAAGACCTCATCGGCAAGATACAGGGCTTCGCGAGGTATATTCTCTTCTTTGACCGGAATAGCCATCTCCTCGGCCAGATGAATAACGGTGCGGCGGGTAATACCGGCCAGGATAGAGGCGCAGAATGGCGGGGTAATCAGGGTACCGTTTCTGACAATAAAGATATTCTCGCCCGAGCCCTCGGAAACAAATCCCTCGACGTCAAGGCCGATACCCTCGACATAGCCATGCGCAATGGCTTCCATCTTGATCAGCTGTCCGCCCAGGTAGTTGGCGCCGGACTTGGCCATGGCCGGAAGAGTGTTGGGCGCCGGACGATTCCAGGAGGACACACAGACATTAACGCCTTTTTCCAGCGCCTCCGGACCCAGATACTTGCCCCATTTCCAGACCGCGATGGCGGCATCAATGGGGCAGTCACCCGGGTATACACCCAGCGAATGATAGCCGCGGTAGACTATGGGGCGGATATAGCATTCCTCGAGCTTGTTGATCTTGATCAGCTCTATAATAGCATCGTTGATCTGCTCTTTGGTGAATGGTATCTGCATACGGCAGATTTTGGCCGAGTTGAAAAGCCTGTCGGTATGTTCCTGCAGGCGGAAGATTGCCGTGCCCTTGTCGGTCTTGTAGCAGCGCGCACCTTCGAACACGACCGAGCCGTAATGAAGGCCGTGGGAGAGCACGTGAATCTTGGCATCATCCCAGTTGACCAGCTTACCATTCATCCAGATTTTTTCTACTTTATCCATAGGCAGTCTCCTTATTTTTGCAGATCTTTCAAAAGTTCCCGGGCAATCACAATCCGCTGGATTTCCGAGGTTCCCTCTCCTATTTCGCATAATTTCATATCACGAAAATAACGCGAGGCGGGATAATTTTCGGAAATACCATCATAGCCCAGGATCTGTATCGCCGTGGCCGTACAGAAATTTGCAACCTCGGAAGCATACAGCTTACACATAGCCGAATACTTTGTATATGGAATCTTATTATCCTTCATCCAGGCTGTCTTGTAGATCAGGAGTCGGGCGGCCTCGACCTGGGTACCCATATCAGCCAGCTTGAACTGAATCGCCTGGCTGCGGTTGATCGGCTTGCCGTTTTCAAGACGGCTTTCTGAGTATTCCAGTGCCAGCTCCAGAGCGGCCTGGGCCAGGCCCAGAGCCATGGCACCGATCGAAATCCGTCCTCCGTCAAGAGTGATCATGAACTGCTTGAAACCGACACCCTCGTCCCCGAGCCTCTGCGACTCGTCAATCTTGAGATCATCAAAATGCAGGTAAGCGGTGTTGGAACCGCGGCAGCCGCATTTATTCTCTTCCTTACCGACCGAGAATCCCTCCCAGCCTTTTTCAAGGACAAAGGAGGATATACCCTTGACCCCACCCTCATCGCTGGTGCGTGCGGTAACGATGGCGTAATCGCAAACCTCGGCGGAGGTAATCCAGCACTTGGTACCGTTTAAGATATAGCTGCCGTTCGATTTTTCTGCGCGGCTCTTAGTACCGCCGGCATCGGATCCGGCTTCGGGTTCGGTCAGTCCAAATGCGATCAGGCTGCCTTTGGCGCCATCGGGAAGATATTTCTTGCGCTGTTCTTCATTACCAAAAGCATAGATCGGGAATGTTCCCAGCGAATTGTGGGCAGCGAAAGTCAGTCCGGTTGAACCGCAGACACGGGAGATTTCTTCGACCAGTATTGCGTATTCAACCGTTGAGAATCCCAGCCCGCCATATTCTTTGGGAATGATCGATCCCCACCAGCCTTTGTCATTGATGATCTTGTGGATTTCTTTGGAATAGAACTGCTCCCTGTCCACCTCGGCGGCATGAGGAGCGATCTTTTCCACGACATAGTCTCTGATGTCTTTCCTGAAGTCTTTATATTTAATGTCAAAATCCATAATCAGCCTTTCAGTAGATTACGCGAAATCACAATTCTCTGAGCTTCAGAGGTACCCTCGTAGATTTCGGTCACACGGGCATCACGGAAATAACGTTCGACCGGATACTCCTTGACATAGCCATAGCCGCCATGAATCTGTACGGCCTCATCGACAACATAATTGGACATCTCGGTGGCAAACAGCTTGGCCATAGAGATTTCACGGCTGTGCAGGCCCTCGGCATCATTAAGTACCGCGGCACGGTAAACCAAGAGTTTGGCAGCATCAATTTGAGTCGCCATGTCTGCCAGCTTGAACTGTATGGCCTGGAATTCGGAGATGGGCCTGCCGAACTGCTTTCTCTCTTTGGAGTAATTGAAAGCTTCACGGAACGCCGACTCGGCAATTCCCAATGCCTGTGCGCCAACACCGATACGGCCATTATCCAGAAGTGAAAGCGCTACTTTGAAGCCGTGGTTTTCCTCGCCGATCAGATTTGCCTTTGGCACTTTGGCATCGATGAATGACACTTCGCGGGTATCCGAGCACTTAAGTCCCATCTTC
>JAABVY010000230.1:0-6540 GCA_011777135.1 Candidatus Zixiibacteriota bacterium
AGCTTCACTATGCCATCAATCAGCTGCTGGGGACGAGGCGGGCAGCCGGGTATATACATATCCACCGGAATGATCTTGTCCACACCCTGCAATATTGCGTAGTTATTGAATACTCCTCCGGTTGAGGCACAGGCGCCCATGGAAATGACCCATTTCGGATTAGGCATCTGCTCATAGAGTCTCTTGACCACCGGGGCCATCTTATTTGAGACACGGCCCGAGACTATCATCAGGTCGGCCTGACGCGGCGAGGGTCGCAGGACCTCCATGCCGAAGCGGGCCAGGTCGAAATGAGCCATGAAGGTAGACATCATCTCGATAGCGCAACAGGCCAGTCCGAAACCGAAGGGCCACATCGAAGATTTGCGCGACCAGTTGACCATCTTCTCCAGTGTGGTAAGGATTATACCATCTGGAATTTTATCTTCTAATCCCACTTCAATGCGCCTTTCTTGATGATATACAAATATCCCACCAGCAATATTACTATGAAAACCAGCATCTCAATAAACAGGAAGACACCGCCCCATTTGTATATGACCGCCCAGGGATATAGAAATACAACTTCTATGTCAAAGATGATGAACAGCAGAGCGATCATGTAAAACTTTACCGGGAAGCGTTCTTTGGTCGTGCCCTCAGGTTCGATCCCTGATTCGTAGGGTGTATCTTTGAGTTTGCTGTGTGTGACCTTCCCAAAAAGCCTCGATAAAATCATCAAAGCCCCACCGGCTATAAGTGCCAGTGCGGCCATGGCGACAATTGGGAAATATGTTTCAAACATTCGTTTGCCTCGCGCGCTCGTTGCTGAAAGCTAATGTTTAAGCGGCAAATTTATTAATGATACCAGTCCTTGTCAATAGAAATTTGCCCCCTGAGTTTCGATTCCTGAATAGCCCCTAATCTGTAGGTGTTTGTTAACTTATATAACATCAGACAGTAATAGTAAGCACTTAAATTATCACTTTATACTGGAATATATGCAAGTCAGGATAATTAATCGCGGTGTCTATCCGGGACTTTTTTGAAGAGAATTAAACCTACCACCATTAAAATCGCCAGGCTGATAACCGCAAACCTGTATTCTATTGTGGCCAGGGTCAATGAGGAGATTTCGACTCCCGCAAGAATTAGTAGATTAACTATCACTTTAACAAGCGGGTTTTCGGCCTTCATAACGAGCACCACAAGGCCCCAGATCAGCGGGCCGATCACAGCGGCCGTTCTCCCCGAGAGCGCATATAGGCCATAGAATAGTCCCAGCTTTTCATCCGGAACAAGGCTGTTTAAAAGCGGTCGGGCCACTGTCCATGTGGAGCCCAGGAAGACTCCAACGAAACATGCCGCTACCCAGAATAACGGCTGAAATGTTATTAAACTGATAGCCAGAAGCACAGCTATCCAGCCTATTACAATGATCCACATAGTGCGTTTGGGGCCGATCCGATCTGACACTCTACCCGACAGTATCGAACCGACTGCGGCCGAAAGTGTGGCCACAACCCATAGCTCGATCTTCAGGCGGTCGGTGAATCCGACCACTTTCTCAGCATAAATCGCCATAAATATGATTGCGGTGACCACAGCATCCTCAAAAAAGTAGTTTGAGATCAGGAATCGGAAGGCTCCTTTATGTTCACGTGCCTGCTTCAGGTTGTCCTTCAGGTTGTTGAAAGCCTGCATGAATTTCATACGCTGCTTATAGATTTTCTCAAAGGTCTTCTCTCTGATCAACAAAAAGGCAGGGATGGAGAATACAAAGAATAGAATTGCAGTTGGTATTATTGCAGCCTCTCTCCCGGCCGGAATCCACGGTATCTCGCCCTTGACGATCGGAAATACCAGCAACAGCCCGACAATCCCGCCGATATANNATATTCTCCCTTGATGAAACCGATCTCAGCAGGGCATTATAGAACGCTATGCCTCCTTCATAGAAGAAATTCGCGCCAGCAAAAAATATTAAGGCGATGATAATCTTTGTCCAGCGGCCATCGAAAATGTAGGCATTCAATCCTATTAGTATCGTAGAAATAATTGATAATAAAGTAAATCTGATCAACCAGCTTTTTTTATTCTGCTGCAGGTCTGAATAATGACCATAGAACGGCATCAAAAGCGCCACCATGACCATGGATGCGGAGTAGCTTATGGAATAAAGTATGTCAGGGCAATTGAGATCATCCAGAATCCAGAGGTTGAAGAACATGGTGACTATATTCATGGAGAATATAGTATTGGCGAAATCAAAAGACAGCCATCCGACAAGCGACAGCTTTTCCTCTTTGGCAGGCATATGACAGCCCTTCTAAAATCCCAGTTCATCAGATATCGAACGCATCCCCTTCAACGCAATTCCCATGAACTCCTCCAGGCTCAGTCCCAGCTCCTCACATTTTGCGATTGCCTCCCTGTCCGCCCCCGCGGCAAAACGTTTTTCCTTGAAGCGCCTGAGCATATAATCCTCATCCACATGGGACAGCTTTTTTGAGGGATGCATCAGCACACCAGCAACTATGAGGCCTGTTACCGGGTCCGAGCAATACAGCGCCCAATCGAGTTTGGTTTCACAGGGGATGTGTCCGGGATGGGCCCGGATTGCATTCATCATATCATCAGGAATATCATATTCATTGAGCCATTCTTCTGTCAGGAATGTATGCTTTTCAGGATGATCGACTGTTTTGGAGTAATCGAGGTCATGCAAAAGCCCTGTCAATCCCCAGTACTCTATATCCTCATCAAAATGCTCTGCAAGCGCTCTCATGACTGCTTCCACAGCCAGGATATGTTTGACGAGATTCTTCTGCTTGACTTTTTCCTGAACCAGTTTATATGCATCCTCACGACTTATCATCAATCCTCCTAATTGCGGAAATTCCAGAGAAAGCCCCACCATATCCGTCGGCTGAGTTCATAGTTGTAAATATCCCGATGGGGTTTATTAAAAACGTTATCCATATTATAAAAGATTGTCAATGTCTTAATTTTAAATTGCAGCTGGGCGTTCATCAAATAATATTCGCCCAGGGTCAGAGGATTATAAGGCGACCTGAAATTCTCGGAATGATACTCACCCTCAAGACCGGTGGAAATATAAAGATTCAGCCCGGGGATATAGATTTCTTTGGTCAGGAAAGCGTAAGCATTGTGCCTTGGGGCCAGCGTTAGATAATCCTCTGAATCGCTGTCCTCAACGCGACCGTAGCTGTAGGCAAACCTGGAATCAAAACCAAGAGGCAGTGCAAGGCTCAGATCGATACCGCCCACGATCCAGTTGGCATCACGCTGATATGGACTCGATCCGGTGGCACTCTGGGTCCACCAGATGGAATTCGATATCTCAGCCTGTTTCAGATATATATCACCCGCAATAATTCCTTTGTCGAATTTCATACCGGCCGAATATCCGATGTAATCAGTATTGTCTAGATCAGCGTCTCCCTGAAAACTGTATTGACCTTCGGTTCCGGTAATCGGGAGCAGGTCTATTTGTGGAGATGACGAAAAAAGTTCGAAATCAGAGGGGGGACGCGTAATCCTGAATACTTGTCCCGCTAATATCAGGGATTCGCTTCTGCTGTAGCTCAATCCGCCCGCAAGGGAAATATCGTTTTCGGCATAATCGCTGACCGTTACCGCTCCGGATATATTTATATGAAAATTATTTATAAGATCATATCTGCTCAAACCGGAAGCGGTGATTCCTTCATATTTTGTCTTCTCGGGCTCAAATTCGATGCTTTTCGCGAATGGCTCGATATTAAGATATGTATACCAGTCGGATATATTGATGGAGGTTTCCAGTTTCAATTTATACAGCTGAGAAACCTGCCGAAATTTATCATGATCTCCCCTGACCGATTCCGAAAACCTCTGGAAAATGAAAGAGACCCGGTCAAGAATCCAGACACGGTCCTTTGCGGCCAGAGCCATGGAGAGGCCGACAAAACTCGCTTTGGATTCACCCTGATAATTTTCGAAGGCATTTAAAGACCGCAGTTCATCATCGGAGCTGAAAAAAGCGAGGTCAGGTTGTAATTGTAGGTTCTCGCTCAATTGATAGTTGCCGAATAATCGATATGTCTCAAGATCTTTGGCCTGATTGGTGACATACCCGTCACTGAGCTTAAATCCCGCAGTGAACCCCACTCTTCCCCTGACGCCTAAATTGCCCCTGAATTTTACCATTGTATTCGAAAAACCGAAATCCCCTTTTTGCATGTAGGCGCTGGTCAATGCTCCAGACTCAGGATAAGGCGGCCTGAAGCAATATATGCTGTTAGTATGATCCACAGTCGAAAAAAAGGCGAATTTCTCATATGTGGCCTGCTCGTAGCCGACAAGTCTGCTGTCCACGAGCCCATTTACCGGAAGTCCAAACTGAGGATAATCAAAAACAAAATCACCAAATACAAAGCTGTTGACAGGCAGACCCCCAAAGATGAGATATTCCGGCTGGCCATGCGGCCCGGTTCTCAGGAGTTTGAAACCGCTGTAAACTCTCGTAGCTTCCCCGATTGAATATGAGTGTTTAGCGCTGCGGATTGTATTATCAATTGTCTGAGGAAGATAAGAATTCAGAAGCAATGAATCTCTGGCCATGTATTGTGCATATTCTATCTGTTTTTCGGGTATTGTGTCAGATATCAATGCCTCTACAGTATCTGTCTCCTCGGGGTCAGGCTCGGCTTCCTGCGCANNCTTCCTGCGCAGAGAGAGCTGAATAGAATATAACGAAGACCAGAATAAATGTAAAAAGCTTTGCCTGTCCTGGTATTTCTCTGACAATCATACCCTCTTTACAAACTCCCGTAAGGTTTTATTTAACGGAGTCAGGAATGCAAAGATAATTATATTGGAAACAATTGTCAGCATTGAAAAACCTAAACTGATCAAAAATCTTTCTTTAAATGGTCCAAACAGCAGGGCATCTGCCAGGGAAACGGCTCCCATATAGATCGAGGTTGCCGCAAAACCCCAGAAACCATAAAGCACATATGTGCGCCAGTCAGAGGTTTTTACAGGAAAGATGAAACGCGCCAAGGCGCCGACTATCCCTATTAGACCGCCGCAGATAATTTGCACCCCCAGGAGCGGCAGCATGGCCATCCCGTAAGGACTGAAATATGAGATCAGGAAAAATCCCAGGCCGCCGGAAATAAATCCCCACCGAGGGCCAAGAATATAACCGGCCAGAAATATAATAAAAAATGCCGGGGAGACATTGGGAACGATCAGCATGAATAAATTCGATACATATGCCAGCCCGGCAAATAGTGCTGTAAATACAAGGGATTTGGTATAACCCTGTGTCATTCTATTATGGCAACCTTCATAACCCTGTCAACATTTCCAACAGAAATATACAGAAGATACATACCAGACGCGACTATGTCGCCTTCCTCGTTATGGCCGTTCCAGCCGACAATCTCGGTCGTACGGCTGGCTTCCACTTCACTCTCGAATACTCTCTCACCGGAGATAGTATAAACCTGCATCCTGATCGGCTGCGGTTCCGGCTGCATTACCTCAATATAGAGGTCCTGACCACCGGACTGCGATATTACATAGGGATTCGGGTAGGGGTCGGATATGACGATTGTCTCGATGGGCTCCGATGTATCAGCCACATTAAGGCTGAATACAAGGTCGTCAATGTAAGTAATATTAGCCCTTGGAATCGCAAAGGGAGAAAGCACCAGCACAAATTCGTCATATTGCTGCAATAAATCATGTTCGATGGTTATTTCGGACGTGTCAGCAGCATAAATGACCGGATCAATGTAAATCGGCTGGGTGGGAATATGTGGATTATATGCCATCAAACGGTTGTTCCAGACGATGTCATAGGTTACTCCCAATACTCTTTTCCTGGGGAGGCCCTTGAAGTCTATCGTAAGGCTTGAATCCAGCTGATGAACACCGGTGAAACGCACATAGAATCCACCCATAACCTGGGGGAAATAAAAGAACCCGCCGACTACCGAGCTAAACTCAAAAGGATAATCTTTAAAGTTTAGTATATTAAATCGATATGAGCTGCCCTCCCTGACTGAATCCGGGATCTGAATCGGGTTGCCCAGATAATTTACAAACTCGCCGGCTTCTTCAAATCCAAAATTGTCTCTCGCCCGAGTGCCAGTGAAATAGTTCCAGATGTATAATTCCGAGAGTGCCTGACCGAATGTATATTCACCTCCGGAGAATTGCTCTATGGCATCGCTGAAAGCATTCTGAAAGACATTCGGACCAATCTGCAATTCGCACCGTTCCCAGATATCCCTGATTATATCCCTGCCCCACTTCTCGGATAAATACTTGGGCCAGAGAGCTGCGCCGTATTGATAAAGCCCGGGCTGATTGGTATAGAGAGCTCTGTATACGTTCGATAAATATGATGGAAGATAATTGTAATAGTCATTTACATGGTCGTAAATCTCTTCTTCCATCCAAACTGCGGACATCTCCACCCAGTGATGGCGGTCGTCAAGATCTGTGTCTGTACCCATATTTTCAAATTCCAGAACGTCATATCAG
>JAABVY010000230.1:6684-12580 GCA_011777135.1 Candidatus Zixiibacteriota bacterium
TGCCCGCCGGTTCCAAACTGCATGTCAGGAAAGGTCACACCATATGCATTTCCCCATCCTACTGTCGCTAAATCGACGAGATAGACATCGAAGCGTTCATCCCCTCCCTCAGGATAGAAATCATCCCGGGGCGGATCTTTATAGCCAAGTGTGTCAATCTGATATTCGTAGACATAGTCAAAAATGGCAGCGGTAGATTCCACATATTCAGGCACACCCGTAGTGGGATTTATACCAAGATTTTCATCAGTTCTGGCTGCATGTACGCCATCGGTAGCATAATGGATAAGAAAATGACCTTTGGGTGAGCTGTATGTCTCCGGGGCCTCCTGATCATATCTTTCATACAGAAGCGCAATCCAGGCCTGCTGAGTTTTCAGAGAGGCGTTCTTTATTTGCTGGGAAATCGACATCAAAAGTGGAGTTCCACACTTTCCTATTTCTGCTTCCAGGCTGTCACTGCTCTGGCTGACATCCATTTCTCCACGCCAGACCATTATCTGACGATAAAGTTCAGCATCCTGTTCAGCCGAAAGCTGCTCTGAAAACGATGTCGATGTGAATACTATGAGTAAAATGGCAACTAATATTGAAGTTTTTTTCACAGCCGCTCCTAAGTCATTGATATTTTTCTTTTACCTTTAGCAAGTTCTTGTAGCATTTGTGCGGCACTTTCTGGGTGCCTATAAGTATCCTTTCTCTGCGTGCATGGCAGTCGGAACCGCCGGTATATATTATATCGTATCTTTTCGCTAAATCAATATAATGTCTGCTTGTTCTTATATCATGCAGGGGATGGAACGCCTCGATACCGTCAAGTCCCATCTCAATGAAATCATCGATAAAATAGTCCTTTCCGACCGGTCCTGGATGTGCCCAGATCGCGACTCCGTTAGAATCATGTATCAGGTCGATCGCTTCCAGGGGAGTGAGATATTTCTTGGGAACATATGCGGGGGCATGATAGCCGAGATATCTCGCAAATGCTTCATCCAGAGTCAGAACATACTCCTCTTTGACAAGGGCATCGGCCACATGCGGCCGGCCCATAACCGATTGACCTGCTACCTTTTTTACAGTCTCCATGGACAAATCGATCCCAAGATCGTTCAATTTTTCTACGATTGCTTCTCCCCTTTTAAAGCGCTGCTGTCGGAAATAATCAATCTTTTTTTTGAAATCTCTGTTATTTATATCTATGAAATAGCCCAGAATATGGAAATCAATCGACTTCCATGAGGTCGAGAGCTCAACCCCGGGTACGAGAGTTATCTCTTTGTCTTTTATATAATTAGCGAGTATGAAATAGGCTTGTACGGTATCATGATCAGTTATCGACAGGTATTTTATGCCGTTTTTCAGGCAGAAATCGATCACCGCTTCCGGCCATAAAAGGCCATCGGAACAGTTAGTGTGCACATGAAGATCTATTGGGTTTTTCATAGCCTTGATATAACATCATTTTCGATCTTCTGTGCCATTTCTAAAGCATCTTTGCGGATTTTTTCGGCTTTTTCCTGAATCTCGGATTTGACCTTTTCATCTTCGATTCCCGGTATATTTATCTTCACATTCATATATGCCCCAATCACCGCGGTTCTTCCGGCCAGGGACGATACTCCGGCATCGGAAAGTGAGTTGACATTACCTTTCTCAGCTACAATCTGTGAGCATTTTATGGCCTTATAAGATAGCTCCATAACCTTTAGAGGAATGCGAGTGGCCTGAATTGTCGCCTTTTGAATCGCCTTCTCGCGCTCTGCCTTCATCTTATCGGTATCCTGAGGCATTTTCATGGCCGCCATAACATCATCGAAAGCCTTGGCATCATCAGAGATCAGGTTGAAAAGCTCCTCCTTCAGGCCATCAGCCCTCATCATGACCTCGGANNTTCTTGACGGTCAAACGGGAGACCATGCCCGCCAATGCCGCCGCCAGCGATCCGGCGCAGGCGGAAACCGAACCGCCCCCGGGTGCGGGAGATTGCGAGGCCACAGCCTCGATGAATTCCTTGATTCCGCCCTCTCTGGAGGCCTGTTCCGAGGCCTGCTGCAGCTTCTCCTCCAGGATCTGATCCTTGGTGAAGTTTTCGAGGCGGAGATAATGTTTGGCGCAGTTTATCAGAGCTTGATTCGGCACAAGTCCAACGACTTCAGATGAGTAGATCGAAGTGCCCCATCGGGTCGCTTCCGATTCGATGGTATTGAATACCCGATATATGGGAGTACGTAAGTAATTGACCAGGTTCATTGAAACCTGGGCCATATTGCGGTCTTTTATCTCGAATCCAAGCGCCTTGCAGTATGCATAGCCACCCCAGTTGCTCCTGATGGCTTTGGCGATCTTCTTGGCCACCGAAACATCAGGTGTATTCAAATAGACATTGAAGGCAATCAGAGGAAAACGGACTCCGACTGCTGTGCATCCCGCCTGCGGATGGATCTTCGAGGGGCCGTAATCCGGCTTTCTTTCGGGAACCGTCTCGATTTCTTTGGCAATTACCTCATATTCTCCCTTGCGGATATCGGCTAGGTTGACTCTTTCAGGTCTTGTGGCGGCATCCTCATAAAGATAAATTGGGATCTGGAGTTCGTTAGCAACCCGCTCTGCAAGCTGTTTTGCCAGGGCAATCGCCTCTTCCTGTGAGACCTCTGAGATCGGCACAAACGGGACCACGTCAGTAGCTCCCATACGGGGATGCTCCCCCTTATGAGTCCTCAGATCGATAACTTCCGAGGCCTTCTTCATGGCTCTAAACGCCGCTTCGACAGCCGCATCTGGAGGAGCGACATAAGTCACCACCGCACGATTATGATCTGCATCCATCTCTTTATCTAAGAGCACACAGCCCTTGACAGATGTAATCTCGTCAAGAATCTGCTGCAATACTTCAGGTCTTCTTCCTTCAGAAAAATTGGGAATAACTTCCACTAATTTTGCCATCTCTCTTCCGCCTTTCCTGATTTTTGGCCAGCATGAGAAAAAGCTGTATAATCTTAAAGTTCGTATGGTCAATTCAAATTAATCGATAAATATATGGAAAATGCCCCGTTCTGTAAAGCGCTAAGAGCATGAATTTTACGTAAAAAAGCCCGCCTGAACAGCTTCAGGCGGGCCATATCTAAACACATGCAGAAATTAGCAATCGGGTATTCCGTCGCCATTTGTATCGCAAGGTGCGGAACCGCCCACAAATACATAGTTAATAATATGCACCGCATCGGAGACATTCACTGTACCATCACAGTTTGCATCACCCGACTCATACGGAACGGGAGGATCTCCTCCGACAAAGACAAAATTAACAATGGCAACAGCATCGGAGACATTTACAGCTTGATCGTTAGTAGCGTCACCGCACAGGAAAGAAGCTTCGAAAGTAAAGTCATCCGACCATGGCCCCTGGGCATCATGTATATCTTTGGCACGGGCACGGATAGTGTATGTGCCGGTGGATTCATATCCATGCAGAATCGTCACTTTCTGGTCCGAGGGATATGGACCAACCCAATTTTCGACCTCGCCGTCGCCCCATTCAACATAGTAAAACAGGTCATTTCCATCAGGATCGACAGATAGGAAGTCGAATTCGTATTCTATACTTGTGCTTCCGCTTGACGGTCCATTGATGGTGGCAACATCCGGCGGATTATTAATCAAAGTTGAGAGACCTCCTGAGAAGCAATAAAGCTGGCCGTATCTTCCCCCCGCCACCATTTCCATGGAAGCATCGCCGGTTATATCGGGTATGGCGTTCAGCGCATCCACAGGCGCCGGGAAGCTGACAGAGTATAGCTCTTCACCGCTGGTTCCGTTAAGGAAGTAGCACATGTTGTTGGAATAGAGCGTGCCAATCATGACATCGTTTATACCGTCGCCGGAAAGATCGTTGGACACGGCCACATTCCATGCTTTGTCGGCCACCGGGTGCGACCAGACATAAGTCCCATCAAATCCGCTCAAGACTATCCCGGTAAGGCCCGTATGGCCTAAGAGCAGGTCAACATATCCATCCGCATCAACATCTTCCATAGTGTGGAGCTCCAGAACCGATCCCAAGCCTGTGGCACCCCACTGCTCACCACCGGTAGTAGCATCCAGACCATATACTCCGCCGCCGGCAAGGCTGAAATCACCTATGGCGACATCCTTAATGCCGTCACCAGTAATATCATCGATCTGTGCGAGACCCCATACAGATGACCCGGGGGCCTGGAATGTCCATTCGATCACTCCGGTTGCGCCATTAATGCCATACGCTCTTCCCGCCGATTCATCAAAATTGGATGCTCCAACCAGAACATCCGGCTGCCCGTCAGCGGTGAAGTCCTCAACACCCATTACAGCAAATGAGGGCGCTCCAATGGGACGTTCCCAGATCGAATTACCGGTCAGGATATCCAGGCAGTAAATTCTTTTTGGTCCGGTATCATTGGCATCGTCACCGGTAGCCGCCAGCACATCCGCATTACCGTCGCCATTGTAATCATAACTGCAATCGACGTCATATACCCAGCCGCCGTCGCCATATTCATCTGTATAATGTGTCCAGATTTCCGTGCCGTCCTTGCTTGAAAGCAGGCGGATCAGCTTCCCGCCCCAGGCTGAAGCGACAACAATGTCGGGATATCCATCGCCATCTACGTCCCCAGTCAAGTCTAAGCCTTTCTGGGAGTATACCGAGCCGGCATAGATTTCATGTTCCCAGAGAACATCAGCCTGTCCGTGCGAGTTACCATTAAAGCATCGGATGAAATAGTCTTCTGTAGCAACTACGACATCAGCAACCCCATCGCCTGTTATATCCGGTATCGAGAGGATTGCCTTGGGGCTCTGATCGGTGCCGGTTGTAAAGACATATTCCCATAAAGTATCCCCGATTGGCCATTCAGTTCCTGACCCGCTGCCGTCCAGCGGAACTGTAAGAGGATTCTCGTCCGGATCATTGCTGGAGATGGTCAGGTTACCGGTGTATGCCATGTCCATATCTGGATGGAACCAGACGCCAATTTGAACTTCATCAAGAACCGCAATATCGATTGGGAACGTGACATCGCTTGAAAGGGTGAATGCGGGCTCATCACTTGAGATATTTGAAATCGTCAGAATATCATTGCCACCGTTTTCAATAGTCATAAACCAGCGGGTATAGGCTCCCACACGCACAGGTCCATAATTATGCGAAGCCTGCGGCAGATTTATGTCGGGACCTGAGCTTACAGCATCTCCCGTCAGAGTAATATCATAATTCGGATTGATTGGATCGTTCGATGCGATTGTAGCCAGGGCATCAAGCGCACCGGGAACCAGAGGCGACCATGTGATCGGTATCGTCTTCTGGCTATCAGGCTCAATCGTCATCGGGAATGTGGCGCTCGTAGATAAATCTGCCGACCCGGTTCCAGAAAATGAAACACCGCTGACCTCAAGGTTGCCGGTTCCGACGTTGGACACAATCAGGTCCCAGGTATCTGATTCCCCGGCAGTTACCACGCCGTAATCATGGGAATCACTGGAGACATTGATATAGGGTGTACCGGCTCCAAACAGATCAATCTTATACAGGAAATCGCCGCCAGGTCCGCCATTATCGATATACCAGAGATATGTGCCATCCCATGTTATGCCGGAGGGATCGGTAGATTCTGAGGCATGGGTTTCAAGCACCGTACCGGTGGAGGTATCGACCTTGTAAAGAGCATCTCCCCAGTAGTCGGCGACCCACAGATATTCGCCCTGCATGCAGAGGTCCCAGGGCTGATCATCGGGACCCGCGAACTGCTTCAGAATAGTACCGGTGGCATCAACTTTGTAGAGATGTCCCGGATCAGGATAATAGCGCGCTACCCAGAAATTACCATTATCATAGGCAATACCGGACATATAATGGTCCGGC
>JAABVY010000230.1:12607-22472 GCA_011777135.1 Candidatus Zixiibacteriota bacterium
GTGCAGGATCGGAGATTCCACCAGCATGATCTGTTGTCCAGAGATGGGTACCGTCAAATGTCAATCCATAGGCATCTTCATGCGGCCCTGTAAACAATTGAGTATAACTTCCATCAGCAGGATTGACTTGGAAAATCCTGCCCCCATCCGAGCCATAAATGCCGAAATATAGATGAGTGCCGTCCCAGGCCAGCCCGGATGAATATTCCGGAATAACATAGCTGGCAACAATTGTCCAGTCTTTTTCATTCTGCGCATTTGCCGATCCTATCAGCAGGATAGACAAAAGCATAGTAATGAAAATTGTTAGAGTTGTAGATTTTTTGGACATAAAAATCCTCCCAGGGTTCTTTTTATGGAAAATATAAAGTTTTTTTATAATCAGTGCCAAATCCCGTTTATCTGGCCATTTATATTAAAAAATTATGTGTAGTAAATCCGGATACGAAAATTTAATCGCATGAAGTACAGCAACTTACGTAATCACCATTCGAAGTATACTCTATAGACAATCCATTAAAATATAGCATCTTGCGAAAAAAAGTCAAGTCCATTAACAATCAGGATTGATTTAGTTATTTTGATAGACTTTTAACTGCAGCGAACAGAAGCGGTATCATGAGCTCATGGTGTCCGGTTATGTTGTATCCCTCTGAATCCAATGCAGCAGGGCGATTTACAACATTCTGGGTCGGGCGATAGTGGGTCAGCATGTCGAAGTTGGCGGTTGCGTATTTCCCGAATTCAGGATTAAGGTTTTTGCAGACAGCCACAGCCTTGAGAAAAACTTCCGGCAGTATCACCGCCGAGCCTACATTTAGGGCTACCCCACCATTGTCGATCTGCATCACCGAATCCGCGAAGATTTTGAAATCCTCAAATGACGCCCGGCCGACTTCAGCCCCGTCATAGCCCGGATGCTGGTTTACGATATCGGTCCCTATCGAAGCATGGATCGTCAGTGGTATTTCCCTTTTCAAACAATTATAGGCCAGAGAATATTCTTTGTAAGGCGGATTCTGATCCATGATAAGTCTGCCCTGCGCATGGCCTAAACCGATCCCCTCATTCCTTGCCAGCTTCAACATCTCAGAATAGAGCCGGGCGGTTTCCTCTACAAATCCGAAACTGCCGTCCTGAAGATTTTCCAGCACATCCTCGGAGGTGGCTCCAAAGAATGCAATTTCGAGGTCATGAATGGAAACTGCGCTGTTTCCAGCAAAATGCAGGTTATTGTGTATATCCATGAAATCGACATAAAGCGGAGTGAGTCCGACTTTAAGATTATGAGCCCCGATCATAAATATGATTTTGTGATTCTCCATTATAGCCCGAATTATTCTTTCCACAACCTTTTTGAAGTCTTCGGCCTTCAGGAATTTTGGAAGTGATTTAAGAAATTCATCAATCGAACAACCGGCAGAAACGGGCTGGCCCAAAAGATCGAGCCGCACCTTGCTTGCTCTCTCTTTTATTGAATATGTTTTGACCTTAGCCAGATCAATTTTCTTGAAATCGGCCATACGATTATTCCTGAGATTTAGATTATGGGAAAGAATAAACAGGATTGCGGAATTAAATCAATTAAAACTTCTTACCATTCGTAAAGTTCGCCGATTCTGTAGTCAGTCAGTTCAGCATAGATCGAGCCAACCACCACCTTCGATCTCATTAAAACCGGCATTTTCAGCCGATCATCGGTCAGCCATACTGAAAGAGTTCCTTCATGCTTGAAAATACCTGCAGACTGAAGCAGCGGTTCGACTTTGATGCACTTGAATTTTCCGGCCGGCACCTCGATTATTTCCTTGCCGTGGACTATTACATCCAGAGGATAACACTTGTCCTTTTCGAAATTATAAATGGTTACAGTGTCGCCCACTTCCAGGTCAATAGTGCGCACATAATAAAGAGCGGACAAAACATCCTGTACATATTCAGGAACCACAAAGGCTGTGTCCTGGGCCCGCACAATGTTGCGTCTCTGATCATAAACCTGAACCTGCTCATTTTCATAACTTCCCTCATTCAACTTCTTGCGGAAATACCAGGTGAATAATCCCTCAACATCGATCCATGCCTCAGCCGTGTCCCTGACCTTGAAAAAGTTGTCGAAGAATGGAAATGATTTTGCGATCGTTCTTACTTTGTACACAGGCCTGTCCTCGTGGTCGAGAATCTCCGCTACTTCCATGGTGGCTTCTCCGGCCTTGATCATCTTCCATCCAATCGTAAATGTCAGCTTTTCCCCTACTCCGAAGGCGTCATTTATAATAAAACGAAAATCATCGTTGCTCTCTAATCCATCGGCCGGAACCATGAGAGTATCGGAACACAATAGCGTATCCTCGATCTGGAGATCATCATCTTGTGCAAACAGGAATACCGGCAAAAGAACAAAGAGGATTATAAGGTAAGTCTTTCTCATATCTGCTTTCCAAGCTTTTCCTGGTATCTTTTCTTTATATCGGGCCAGATCCGCCGGAGTTCCTGTTTTATTTCAGCATAAGTGCTTTTGTAAAATTCCTCGTCCAGACCGATAGGGTCGGGCACGCTCAGAGAATCATCGGCGTCTTTATCCGGAAAGGCCTTGAGCACATAGACCTTATGGAAATTCTCAGGGTAAAGTGAATACATCCGGTCATAATGATTCATGGCCATAGCTATCACAATATCGGCTTCTTTCATCAATTCAGGGGTCAACTGAGTCGAGTGTATGTCTGAAATGTCGACATTGTCCTTTAAAGCGGTTTGATACGCGAGAGTTGAAGGCGGATAGCCGTCATATGTGCCAACCCCGGCCGATTCCACATCCATGTAATCCAACCCCTCTTCCGCAGCCATTTTTCGCAGGATTCCATGTGCCATGGGGGATCGGCAGGTATTGCCGGTGCATACGAATAAAATACGGAATATTCTATTTTGATCTTTCGCCATGAGCAAATGTCCCTTTAATTAAATCCGAGTCAACAGCGCCTTCACGCAGAATTTGAACATCGTCGTCACTCAGTTCAACAACTGTTGAGGCTAAGCTATCAAGGTTCAATACCGGATCAATAATAAAAAGTTCAATAATTCTTGAAAAATTGGTCTCGATATCTGAAATCGACTCCGGCACCTTGCCGCTGATATTTGCACTGGTGGCGCTGATCGGGCTCTTAAATTCGCCGATCAGGGATTTAATATACGGATGACTGGAACATCTAAAACCTATCTTTCCATCACCTGAGAGCACTCCGGGCCAATTATCAATAGATGAGTTCAACACAAATGTCACCGGGCCGGGCCAAAACTGCCTTATCCCGTCCAACTGCCTTTCGCCGAGTTCGACGTGGTAATCCATGAGGGAGTCGGCTGACTCGACAAAGACTGCTGTGGGCTTATCCATAGATCTCTGTTTGATTTCAAATAGCCTGTTTATGGCTTCCCGATCGCAAGCATTTGCCAAAAGACCATAGGCCGTTTCAGTGGGAGCTATAATTAATCCGCCCTCTTTGAGTATATTAATGGAGGCATTCACAGCTTTCTTCAAAATTCCTGGCGAGGAGTCTAATGTGATCTTGTACACTATTCGATCTCCGGCTCCGATCCCGTCTCCTCCAGCTCCCGAGCCTTCATAAGACTGTCCTGCGTGGCAATTGAATCTTCGATATACAGCATGCGATAATAAATCGAATCGGGAGGGGATTCGATTAACCAGCTGTTATAATAACCGAGTGAGCGAGCATTGTATAAGAGCCGCCTTCCTTCTCGTTCCGACTCGGCATTGCCCAAAAGGACCTTATAATAAGGCAGGTCATATTTTATGAAAACAGTATCGGAAAAAACTTCCTGTGCAATCTGCTGTTCATATCTGGCCTCGGTATAATACTGCGAGGCGAATAGCTGGATGCGGTAGATCGTCAATGACGAATCTATTTTTTCCTGTGCCTGCAGAAATGAATCGACTTTGGCCCAGTTGAAATCACCATCACTTGCGGGGATTTCCTGTGGTTCGATTTCGGCCGATTCCAGAATCCTGCGATCACGCGGGTCGCCGAGAGGGTCATATTCCTGTTCAGCCCTGTAGATTTCGCCTGCCGGGATTTCCTCGACCTTTTCCTTCTCAGTAGCGGCCCCGCAATACATGAGCACCGCTATAGAACCAATCAGGGCAGCGGTCACGGTCAAACCGGAATATTTTCTGAGCTTACAGATATTTTTCAAGTTCTTCATCTCCGGTGAATTTGCTGAGTAGCTTCTTTATTTTATTTATCTGGGTCTTGTGAGCAACCATAACGATATTATTGGTCTTGACTATAATCAAATCAGAAACACCCAGGGTTGCTATCAACCCCTCTGAATCGTTATACACAATTGATTCGTATGATCCCAGATTTACAACGTTTCCCTTAAGGATATTATTTTCTTCATCTCTCTGCTCTATGCGGTCCAGCGCCAGCCAGCTGCCGACATCATCCCAGACCATATCCGCCTTCATCGTCAAAACGTTGTTGGCCTGCTCCAGGATTCCGACATCTATCGAAACATCTTCCGCATCATTATAAAGCTCTCTTTTTGCCTTTTCCTCATCCTCGCTGCCGATATACTGCTTGAATTTTTCCAGCTGCGCATGCAGCCCGGGTTTGATTTTTTCAATAGCCTTCAGTATCGATTTGACCGACCAGATAAACATGCCAGAATTCCACAGATGCTGGCGGTCAAAATAGTATTGCTGCGCTATTATCCGGGTCGGCTTCTCGGTGAATTCAGCCACGCGGTAAACAGAGGTGCCATTAACCGAATCATAAAGATCGCCGACCTTTATATAGCCGTAACCTGTCTCAGGCCTTGTGGGAGTGATTCCAAGGGTAATTAACCAGTCCTGATCTTCACATATTTTCGTGGCAGCTTCCAGATTTCTTATGAGCGTTTCTCTGGGCTTGATCATGTGGTCTGAAGAAAGCACTATCATAATTCCGTCAGGATCCTCTTTTTCCAGCATGACCGCGGAAACTGCAATCGCCAGAAGTGTATTGCGTCCAAATGGTTCCGTATAAATATGGTGAGGGTCAATATCGGGCAGTAACTCCTCAATTTTTTCTTTCATATCTCCGCCGGTGATGATCCTGACCTGCTCCTCCGGCACAAATCCCTCCATGCGGATTATGGTCTCTTCCAGCATTGTCTTATCGGAGGTAATTTTAAGGAATTGCTTGGGGCGGCCCCCTCTGGAAAGAGGCCAGAACCTCTCCCCTTTGCCTCCTGCCATTATAACTGAATAAATCAACTTATATTCCTTTCCCTTGAAATTGGCTCAATAATAGAAAAAAGCTGCTTATAAGTCAAATTAAACAATTTACACACCTCGCGTCCATATTTTTATGAATTTTGGATATAATTGAAAACTGAGATATTCAAAATCAGAGTGCGTCTTCAGCCTCTGTCTTGGCCTCGCGCAGGGATAAATGCCGGCTGTAAAGATAATATAAACCAACCGCGGTTATTACCACATACTGAGCCCCATGCATAATAATCGCAACCCCTCCGGCATCAGCTTTGGAAACCTCATGGGGATATATCGAAAGCGCGATATACACCAGTCCATGATACACACCGACATATCCCGGAGCATTGGGAAGCACAATTCCCAATGTCACCACAATCAATACAACAAAAGAGGCGGTGATCGGAAGATCATTCAAGCCAAAGACGAGAAAAATGAAATAATTTGAGAGTGCAGTCAATAGCCAGAGCAGAATCGAGTGGATTGAAATCCGGATCATGCTTTTCAGGTTCCCCAGGACTGAAAGTCCCTCAGCGAATTTACTGAATACATCCAGAACGAATGATGACAGGCCCTCTGGAAAAATACGCGTAACTTTGGCCAGAAATGCCAGCGTAGGCTCGCTTTTTACCTTCAGGAATACAAGCAGCAAAAACAGGCCTATCGAAACTGCGAGCATAATGTAGCCCCCATAAACAGTCAGATGATAGAAATCTCCCTCCGGATTCAGGGGCACCAGCCGGAAAATCATGATAATCGCCAGCATCAAAAGCAACGTGAAAACATCGAAAATTCTTTCCAGCACTATTGTGGCAAATGATGCCGAACGCGAGAGATTTCCGAGTCTGCCAATCGAGTACGCTCGAACAAGTTCACCCATTCGAAGCGGCAATATATTGCTGGCCATAAAACCGACCATGGTGGAAGCAAACAGATCATGAAGCCCTATTCGCTTGATGGGATCGAGCATTATCTGCCATCGGAAAGCACGGTAGAACATCGTGAACATAACGATCAGGATATTAGGAATGACCCATAGATAGTTTGCGGTCTGCAAAGTCCGCCACAGCTCTTCCAGGTCGATTTTCCTGAACATGAAATAGAGAAATACAAGGCTGACCAACCATCCCAGAATAATGGCCAGGCGTCGATTCCGCGTGGTCATCTGCGTCCCTCTTTTACAGTCTTTCCGATAAGCTCGATCATTTTGCGGGCTGAGTCATCCCAGTTGAAACGGGCGGCCCATTCGCGGGCGCCCTTGGAGAGCCGAGTTCGCAACTCATCATCGGTAAATATCTTTATAATCTGTAAGGCAATTCCTTCAATATCCCCATATTCAAAAAGCAGCCCCGATTTGCCATCCGCCACAGAATCTTTCAGGCCGGGTACTCTCGATGCCAGGGCCGGAGTACCGCATGCATTGGCTTCGATATTGGTCAGCCCCCAGCCCTCCTTCAGAGAGGGATATACTGTGCACCAGGATTTGCGGAATCGCTCGATCTTGGACTCCTTTGAAACAAATCCGGGATATTCCACCGAATCACTGATTCCCAACCTGGCTGCTTTCGCTTTCAGATTATCGAGATAATCTCCGCTGCCAACAACCTGCAGGCGAGCGTCAGGCACCTTCTCGAGAACTCTGGGCCAGGCTGTTAGAAGATGCTGAATCGACTTATATTTTTTTATGCGCCCAAGATAAAGTGCTGTGGGTTCTTCATATTTCCGAACACTCTCATCATAGGAGTAGGTCTCTTCATCAATGCCGCATTCAATTACAGTAATCCTGTCAGGGCGGATTCCGCGTTTGGTCAGATCCTCCTTGGTACTTTCTGAAATCACACAATATGGAAATTTCCTGTATAAATATCGCAATGGCTGCTCCATAATGTAGATGTATGACCCCAGCACAAAATTAATTTCCTGAAATACTGTTGTGGCAAACAGATGGGGAATTATAACCAGGATCGGTATTTTCGTATAAAGCGGCGTATAAAACGGTATCTTGTTAATATCCTCGAGCAAAATATCATAATCATTCCGCTTTAATTCACGCTTGACCATTCCGGGCGCCACAAAATTGAAGTTCAGCCTTTTGCCCCGGCGAATCACCCTCACCCCGTCATAAAAATCTTCCGGCCCGCCTTCCTTGAAATCGGAGCACAAAAGCGTAAC
Organism: Candidatus Zixiibacteriota bacterium; assembly: GCA_011777135.1. Taxonomy (GTDB): domain Bacteria; phylum Zixibacteria; class MSB-5A5; order JAABVY01; family JAABVY01; genus JAABVY01. The sequence goes on from JAABVY010000230.1 coordinate 20,046, forward strand.
CTCGTGACCCTCGGAAGCAAATCTCTTAAGGTTTTCCCAGAGATGGACCTCGGCTCCGCCGCCCATCGGATTTTTGGGATCCTGCCAGTTTAGCGCCAAAATCTTCAAAATCAGCCTCCTGGTTGAATAGTCGGCGAATCTGAGCCGGATCTTTCCAGATTCAGGCCCAATTCTTCCAGTTTTTCACTGGAGAGCTTGTTCAGGACAGCATCGCTTGCGCGATCGATATAAGTCCGCATCATCTGATTACCAGGATATTCCATTTTGAACCGCTCCAGGAAATTCAGATAATAACGGTACTGTTGGTCATCAGCAAATGCCTGCGCGGCGCTGTCGGCCGCGGCCGCAGGATCGAGGCCTTGCTTCCTGAGCTCATTTTTATATTGGCTGATTTCCATGGCAAATAATATATCGAGCATATGACCCGCAGATTCCATCAGCTCTACTTCAGATGCCCTTTCGATCTTTGCCATATATTCATTAATCTCCTCGATCCTGCCCGCATTCTTCAGATTCTTCGCCAGAAACCTGAAAGCTTCAGCGGGGTTTTGAGAAATTTGTGCTGCCCGGAAATTCATATCGATCGCTTTATCCATACTTCCAGCGTTGAATACTTCCTCTGCCATCTTGGCCATAATCTTCCAGTAGTTTTCTGCCAGACGCTTTGCGTTGTCATCCATATACATGGTTGTGTCTGTAACCCCCTGCGCATTGAATTCATTCAAGAAGTAATTGCTGGTAAATTCTGCATTTACATTGTAGGGCAGTTGATCTGGATGAATATTATATGCCAATCCCTCGATTACCGCATGAACCGGGCTTTCTGCAATGGATTTTCCTCTGAATCGCATTCCGTTAGCATCGACAGTAGTTGCAAACTCTATCGGTGGATCGAAGAATAGACTTGTATCACCTTCAGCCTTGCCTCGGTACTTCTTGAGAAAATCGGAATATCGCATGGGTAGATCGGGCCAGAGTCCCGGCTGAGACGATTTCACCGCTGCATTATTTATAATATTGTCAATAACCAGATTGCTGATCGAGTAAAATCCATTCTCCATCTCTATCGGCCGAAGCAGGTTAATATCATCGTCGCTAAATGAGATAGGGACATCGAATTTGTCACGATGTTGCTTGATATACCAGTCGGCACGCAAAAGAGTGATTACAATTACGCGCACATCGGGACGGATTCCGTAGGCATATTGCAAGCACCAGAGCGGAAATGTGTCGTTATCTCCGTTGGTGAAAAGTATGGCATTTTCCCGACAGGAGGAGAGCAGATTTTTGGCATAGTTATAGGGCAGATAATTTTCCGATCTGTCGCAGTAAAAATAATTCTCTGAATAAGCCATTACCGGCAGAAGTATGGTAAGGGCAAGAACCGCCATGACTATTTTTTTAACAACGTCCGATACTTGAGACTTACTCAGAAACTTCATGACCGCATGAATTATGCCTGCGATCCCGATTCCTATAAATAATCCAAAGAGGATGAACCCGGGTGTAAAAAAGTAGTCACGGTCCCTGACCTCAAGATGGTCTATGCCGAACCGGGCATTCTCCTGGGTACCGTCAGCAAAATTCATATACAGCACAAGCCCCACCGTGGAGGCCAGCAGAATAAATAAGAGAAATGTGCCCGGCTTCCATTTTCTCCGGATCGCATAGATAACCCCGAATATACCCAGCGGGAAGAGAAGCCAGAAGCCCTTAACGGCGCTGTACTGTTCATGGAAAAATCCCCAGAAACCCATGCGCTCATGCGTGCCGAATTGGTTCTCCCAGGTGCCCCGACGGTCGAGCATGCGGGCGAACATACTTTCTGTACCATACTGCTTTCTTTCCAGAAAATCTCTAACAGATTCCCATGTTTCCGGATCGTTCATATCAATTGCGGGATCAGAGAATGACCGTATGGGTGTATAAAGCTGAGATGAAAAACCTAGTAAACCGAAAAGTGTAATCAGCATCCCCATCCGCCAGGCCCTTTTTGAAGGCTGCAAGCGATAAATTACCAGCGTCACAAGAGACCACCCTGCCAGGCAATAGATCAGGATTGGAATCCACGAATACCCGAAGGATATCGCGCCCAGAAATATTATGAGTGGAATGAATATAGTATATATCCACCCATTCTTGATTTTATCCCAGAAATAGACTGAAGTTGCTATTGCCGCCCATAAAGCTGAAAGGATTAAATAGACTGTTACAGACACAGGAACTATGCTCAGCACGACAAAGCTCATCAGGAAAGGCAGGTTGTAAATGAGCCTTCTTTCAATGACCAGCATGAAAAGAAATGTTATCGGGACTACCAGAAATGAGGTCATGTGAATGCCAAGCGCCAGCACCGACAGGAACGCGAAAGCATAAATGTATTTTTCCCCTTCAGGGCTCCTGCGAGCATCAACCCATTTCAGGATC
>JAABVY010000213.1 GCA_011777135.1 Candidatus Zixiibacteriota bacterium
GCAGTTTTGGTGAATGTCAATATGTTTGTTCAGTGGGGTGTTCTGCTGACTGCTATCATCCTGGTGGGGATGCTGGCGATCGGGTTGGGTTTGGTGATCGGCACCGCATTTCGGACCGGCGAAACGATCAATTTGTGGAGCAGCATGCTGCTGCTTGTACTGATTGGATCAGCTTTCGTTCCGATGTTGGCTGGGAACCGCCTTGGCGAATTCTGGAGAACGATTTTGAACTGGATGCCTGGCTCGATGATTTTTTCACTGTTCCAATCCGCCATGGTGAGCGAGATCCACGGGGAGATCATCAGGAACAATATTATTGGCATTCTGGGTTACTGTCTGGTGGCTTTTGTGGTTGTAATGTTGATCATGAGGAAAAAACAGGCGAGAGGTTTCTAACCTTTCTATCCAATCTATTTTGATGGTTGAATGAATTTTAAAAAAGAAAAGGGCGCTTACAGTTTCCAAAAACAGGCGCCCTTTTTGGTTATCATTAGAAACCAGGCTATTCACCTTCTTTGGCTTCAAAATCCAGTGCAGCAGAGTTGATGCAGTAGCGCAAGCCCGTCGGTTCCGGACCGTCGTTGAAAAGGTGACCAAGGTGGGAGTCGCATTGATCACACAGCACTTCTGTGCGACGCAAACCGAGGCTGCGGTCCTCCTCGGTGCGGACAAGTTCTTCATCAGCCGGGGCATAGAAGCTCGGCCAACCGGAACCCGAATCATATTTTGTTTTGGATTCAAATAATTCTGCGCCGCAGGCTACACAGCGGTAGGTTCCTTTTCCTTTAAAATTGTAATATTTCCCTGTAAAAGGGCGCTCAGTGCCTTTCTCCCGGGTGATATGATATTGTTCTGCAGTCAATGCTTCCCGCCATTCCTGATCGCTTTTCTTTACCTTTTGGGTCATCATCAACCTCCTTTGTTCTTATTTCTGTGGTTATATTGTATGAGATGAATATAGCAAAGATATAAATAAGGGCTTAGCAAATTATTAATAACCTTGGAGAGATGTGATGGACTATCAGGATTATCGGAAATCATTTTTTGTCGAGCCTCAACCTCCACAACGATTTGATTACCGTGGTTTGTTGGGGATCACAATATTCTTTCAGAATTATCCAGAAGCGATTACCTATTACTCATCCGTATTAGGTGAACCAGCGTACGTGGAAGGAAAAGGCACGCGCGGTTGGCGAATCGGGCAGACCTGGTTGACGCTGCTGCAAGGTAGAAGCGGCAATCCCACCAATGTTGAAATCGCTTTTGTGATGGATACACCGAAAGAAGCCGAACGGCTCCAGCAAGCTTTTATTGCTGTGGGCGGGAAAGGAGAGGAGCCCAGTGATCAGCTGATGTATATACCGATCCGCAGCTGTCCGGTTACCGATCCGTTTGGGACGCAGATCATGATTTACAGCCCGTTGTAAAGCGAAAATGAATCTGCGGTTGAAGTTGAGACTAATCTGTTTACGGTATCAAAATCCCGTCCAGGCAGTCGATCCTGTTTGCGATGACCTTTACATTCTCCTGCAGTAATGTGATCGTTGAATGGATCCCCGGCTGCCAGGATGGGAACCCATCGAAATTGTAGTGATCCGTCAGT